>JBJONS010000259.1:0-12507 GCA_046051725.1 Pseudomonadota bacterium
ACGGGCCCCCCTTGGCGGGGGTCGCCAGGGGCCGCGCAGGCCCCTGGCCCCGGGGGCCCGGGGGCGGGGCCCGCCCCCGGCATCCACGAACAAGAGCGTGCATGCCCGCGCAACCGACCTCATCGGCCAGCAACAGCCGCGCGTCTCAGGAGAGCCGAAACAAGCGAGCGCAGCGCCGGAAAGGCGCCAAAACCCGCGCAGCGCGCATCAACCCGCGAAGCGGATGACCACCTTCGGGTGGGCCGACATCATCGCCTCAAAGCCCGCGGGCTCCCAGTCGGCGATGTCGACCATCGTCCCCTCGCCCGCGTTGAGGATGGTCTCCCACACGGCGTCTTGCACGCCGTTGGAGCGGTCCTCGAGCAGGCGGCGGGTGATCTCCCAGGTGCCGAAGATCTGGCGGCCGACCACCCCGTGCAGTTGCAGGCCGTTCATGACGATGCGGTGCAGGTCTTGGACCACGCCGTCGCCGTCCTTGACGCCGAAGAGCACGACGTGGCCGCCGCGGCGGGCCATCTTGATCGCGTTGTTGAGCGAGGAGTGGAAGCCCGCCATCTCCATCGCCACGTCGACGCCCACGCCGCCGGTCAGGGCCCGCACCTGGGCGACCAGGCCCGCGTCGTGCGCGTGGGCCGGCGCGTCGGCCGCCGGGGCGTCGGGCTGCAGGGCCACATCCACGCCCAGCGCCCGGGCCAGCTCGAGGTGGTGGGGGTTGGTGTCGACGCCGATGATCTGGCGGGCGCCCATGCCGCGCGCGACCAAGATCGCGAAGAGGCCGATGGTGCCGCAGCCGATGATCGCGACCGACTTGCCGCGCAGATCGGTGGCTTGGCAGGCGTGCACCGCGTTGCCGAAGGGCTCTTGGACCGCGGCGACCTCGGGGCGGATCTTGGTCAGGTCGGTGGGCCAGAGCGCCTTGGCCGGCAGCTTCAGGTACTCGGCGAAGCAGCCGTCGCGCGAGATGCCGATGATGCGGTCGTCGGCGCAGACGTGCAGGTCGCCGACCTGGCACTGGTAGCAGACGCCGCAGACGATGTGGCTCTCGGTCGAGACCACCGTGCCTGGGCCGATCCCGAAGCGCTCGGCCACCGCGTCACCGACGGCGACCACCTCGCCCAGCAGCTCGTGGCCGACCACGCGTTTGTCTTTGCCCTCTTCGTCGAGGCTGCCGAGGATCATCTGGCCGAAGGCCTTGCGCCACCAGATGCCGCGGTCGCTGCCGCAGAAGCCGGCGAACTTGACGCGGATCAGGGCGTTCTCGGCGTCGGCCCCCGAGGGGTCATCGAGGCGCGGGGTCGGCACCCGCTCTTTGACCAAGCCGCGGGAGCAGGCCCAGTCTTCGCGGCTGCGGTCGAAGGTCAGCGCCCACATCTCGGCGGGCAGCGCGGGCGCGCTGGTGTCGCCCTCCGGCTTGGGTGCGTTCATGGGGGGCTCCGACGGGACGCGCGCTGTCGAGGTTCAGTTCTGGGGGTTCAGGTAGTAGTTCACGTCGCCCATGATCGAGCCGTAGTGGTACGACCAATAGTTCGAGGTGTAGGGGGCGTTTGCGCCGAACCCCGTCTCAAACTTCTGCTGCTTCTTGCCCTTCCATTGGACGAACTTCATGCCGAAGGTCAGCTGGTTGAAGCGGAAGCTGCCGATCTGCTCGTCACCGAGGTCCTTCATGTACGAGCTGGTCTCCATGTAGACCCGCAGGTTGTTGTTGGCGGCGAGCGAGAGGTTGGCGCCGCCCACGAGGCGGGGCGAGAGGCCGTCGATGAACGCCAGATCACTACCGCCCTGCACCATCGCGTCGAGGTAGACCTCTTTGTTGAAGCGGAAGCGCTTGCCCACGCCGAGCTGGGGCCGCATGGCGAAGTGGCTCGGGTCGAGGTTGAGCCGCACGTCGCCGATGCCGCTGACGATGAAGCCGGTGCGGGCGCTCTTGACCAGGGCGTAGGTGGTGCCGGCTTCGACGTTCCAGCCGGTGTAGCGCTGACGCAGGCCGCCGTGGACCGACCACTCGCGCATGAGCTGGTACTCGCCGCCGACCATCAGGTTGACCCAGTCGGGGAAGCCCCACTCAAAGCCCGCCCGCAGGCGGCTGCGGGGGTCGATGCTCTCAAGCTGCATCGGCTGCGCGAAGAAGAGCTCTTGGCGGCCGGCGTCGCTGGCCCGCCCGCCCGAGCTCTCGACCTCGTCTTGGTAGAGCTGGGCGTTGATCTCTTCGAGCCGCTGATCGATCTTGGTGCGGAACAAGGACTTCGGGTACTTGCGCAGGTAGCGCTCCCAGGCCAGCGCCTCTTCGTCGGCGGTGAGCTGGGCGAACTCTTCGAGGGCCTTGCGGTAGAGGACCGCGGTGTCTTCGCCCGGGCCCTGGGCCTTGCTCGGGCCGAGATCGCCGTCCTCGTCGTCGAGCTTGAGCTCGGCGCCCTTGCCGCCGGACGACTTGAGCTCGGCGTCGGGGTCCTCTTCTTTGAGGTCGCCGTCGGCGTCGGTGCGGCGCTTGGGCTCGTCGGGCTCTTCTTCGTCGGCCTCGTCGGGGTCGAAGTCATCCTTCGCGAGGGCGGGGCCAGCGACCAGGGCCCCGACCAGCGAGAGCAGGCCGCCGAGGCGGACCCGCGCGCGGGAGGCAGCAGGGGAGCCGGCCGTGAGGCCAGCGGGGAGGCCAGCGTGGGCGGGCGTGGGGGAGGTCGTGCGCACGATCATGGCCAGCGGGTCTCCGTCAGGGCGGTGCGGGATATTAGGCAGCGGCCCCCTCCAGCGCAAGCGCGGGCGGGCGCTCGACCGGTCGAGTCCCACGTTCTGACAGGAAGATCATGATCCTCGACCCTGGCGCAGCCCCGGACGCGGCCACCTCGCGGGCAGAGGCCGCTCCGCCCTCCGGCGCGGGCCTCGACGAGCGCTGCGAAGAGGTGCGCGCCCACCTCGTGGCGGCCCGGGGCGGCGCGCCCTTCTTGTCGGGCGCCGACGGCCGGCTCGTCGTCCGCTGGGTCGAGGGCGGGGTGCCGGTGCCGGCCATCCTGTCGGCCATCGATCTGGCGGTCGAGCGCCGGCGCCGCCGGCCGGTGCGCGGGCGCCTGACGCTCAGCGCCTGCGCCAAAGAGCTCGACGGCTGGACCCCGGCCCGGCTCGCCCCGCCCTCGGCGACGCCCGCCCCCGCTCCCTCCCCGGCGGGCGGCCTGCGGGCGCTGATCGGCGAGCTCGAGGCCGACGCGCTCGACGCTCCCTTTGACGTGCCTCACGCCATCCTCATCGACGAGCTGCGCGCGGCGGCGGGCTTGGCCGGCGTGGAAGAGGCGGCGACCGCCGCGGCCCGGGCCATGCGCGGCTTCCACGAGGGCTGCTGGGCGGCGCTGGGCGAGGGCCAGGGCGCCCTGCTCGCCGCCGCCGAGGCCCAGCTCGGGCCCCTGCGCGAGGCGATGGGCGCGGCGACTTTCGACGAGCTGGTCCGGGCCGAGGCCCGCGACCGGCTGCGCGCCCGCTTCCCGGCCCGCAGCGCGCGGGCGGTCTGGGAGCGGCTGGCGCCGGGGGGTGCCGCGTGATCCCGGTCCTGCCCATCGAGCAGCTCCCCGCCGCGGCCGCCGCAGACCGCGCCTGCCCCCACTGCAAGGGCGAGGGCTACGTGGTCGAGGCCCAGGTCGAGCAGGCGATGGCCCGGGTCTGCGCCTGTGTCCCCGACTGCAAGCGCTGCGGCGGCCTTGGTCAGATCACCGCGCTGGTCGATGGTCAGGTGCGGTCTGGCCGCTGCGCCTGCCAGCGGGTGCCCGACCGGGTGGCCCGCTTCAACATCGCCCGGGTCCCCGGCCGCTACGCCGACGCGACCCTCGCCACCTTCATGAAGGGGGCGATGGAGTGGAACGAGCCCAAGAAGCAGCAAGCCGCCGCCGAGGCGATGCGCTGGCTCAAGGGCTGGCGGCCTGGCGAGGGTGCGCGCGGCCTCGTGCTGCACGGGCTGGTCGGCCGCGGCAAGACGCACCTGCTCATCGCGCTCATCCGCGAGCTGGTCTTCCGCCACGCCGTCACCGTGCGCTTCCTCGAGTTCTCGCGCCTGCTCGCGACGCTGCGCGAGGGCTACTCTGAGGGGCGCTCGGACAGCCCGATCTTGCGCGACCTCGCCTCGGTCGAGGTGCTGGCGATCGACGAGCTCGGCAAGGGCCGCCTCACCGACTGGGAGCTGCAGGTCATCGATGACGTCGTGAGCCGGCGCTACAACAGCAGCGCGTGTACGCTGGGCACGACCAACTTCCGGCCCGGCGTGGCGACCGGCGCGGCCCCGCCCAACGCGGCGATGGTCGACCAGAGTCCCCAGACCCTCGGCGACCGGGTGGGCGACCGGGTCTACTCGCGGCTGCGCGAGATGGCCGACTTCGTCGAGGTCGGCGGGGCCGACTGCCGCGAGCTGCTGCGGGGCCCGGGGCGCTGAGCGGCGGCGGGCCGGCGGGCGGCGCCGCCCGACCCGCGCGGGCTCAGCCCCCTCCGCCCGGAGCTTCGGCCTCGTCGGGCGTCGCGGCCTCCTCGGGCGCCGCGGCCTCCTCGGGCGCGGGCGCCGGCAACGGCGCGGTGGCGTCCTCGACCGTGGCGCCGCCCCGGTCACGGGCCTCGGCCAAGAACCACGGCATCTCGTCCTTGCGCTTGCCCGGCGGCACGATGCGCAGGTGGTTGTCGCGGGCCTCTTCGGCGGCCCGGCGGGCCCAGGCCCGGCTCGGGTCGAGGCGCAGGGCGTCGCGCAGGCGGTCGTAGGCGAGGCCCCAGTCGCCGGCGGCCAGGGCGGCCTCGCCCTCGGCCTGCAGCGCGTCGGCCAGCGGCGCGGCGGCGGCGATCAGGGCGGGGTGGCGGTGGTCGAGGCGGCGGGCGGCCCGCAGGGCCTCGACCTGGGCGGCGCGGTCGGTCTCGGCCTGGGCGCGCCCGACGTGGCAGGCGGCGACCTCGGCCCGCACCGCCGGGGTCTTACCCTCGATCCAGTCGGTGCGGTCGAGCACGTGGCGGGTCGCGTCCTTCCAGCGCGACCAGGCTCCGGCGCAGTCGCCAGCGGCGGCCTGGGCACGGGCTGCGCTCAGGCCCTCTTCGGCGGCGGCCAGGGCCTGCTCGGGGGTGGTGACCTCGACCCGCACCGGCGCCCGCCACTCGCCGGTGAGGTAGAGCGGCGAAGCGCTGGCGTCCGGCGCGCCCTCGACCGCGCGCACGCCCTTGCTGTCGAGGACGACGACCGCGAGGTCATAGTCGCCGGGCGGCAGGTCGGCGGGCAGGGGCAGGCGCAGCTTGCTCTCGACCTTCTCGGCGAGGCCCCACTGGGCCGAGGGGTACCAGCCATAGCCGGCCGCAAACCCCTGGATCACCTGGTCGCCCGCCGCGTTGCGCAGCACCAGCAGCAGGCTGTGCTCGGTCTTCTCAAAACCCGACTGCCAGAGGGTCTCGACGAAGAGGGCGCCGCCGGGGGCGACCCGCGGGGCCGGCACGGCGAAGCGCAGCAGCTGCAGGCCGCCGGCGAAGGCCACCGGCGCGGCGTCGACCGGCGGGCCCTCGTCGCCGCGGAAGACGAACAAGCCCTTGCGGATGTGGTTGCCGATGTGGAGGGCGCGCTCGCCGATCGGGTAGCCGGGGATCTCGATGAACTGGTCTTTCCAGCCCTTCAGTTGGGGGATTTTCGAGCTCGTGGCCCAACCGCCGTGCACGTGGGCGAAGTCGGGCAGGCGCTCGACCATCAGGTACTGGTGGAGAAAGCGCCGCTCGAAGTCCGAGTGCCGGGCCATCGGCACGTCGACCAAGCCGGCGATGTCGACGATCTCCCAGCCCGAGTACAGCATGTGGGCGCCCATATCGACGTCCAGCAGGGTGATGTGGTCGACGTCGAGCCGCCGCTGCACCCAGGCCATGTAGTCGACCCGCCGCCGGATGTCGCGCACGCTGGTCTCGGGGCCCACGGCGAAGGCGCCGACGTGGCGGGCCTCGTTGGCGCACATCGCGCCGAGCGCCAGCCAGACGAGGCCGCGGCGCAGGGCCGGGCCACGGCGCCGGGCGTCGAGGGGCATCAGCCAGCGCGCGTGGACCTCGCCGAGCCCGACGGTGAGCGAGACCATGATGGGCACGATGATCAGGCTGAACCAGCGGTGGCTCTTCATCCAGTCGCCGCCGCTGTAGAGCGCGAAAAAGCCGCCGAAGCAGAGCATGGCCCAGAGCGCGCCCCGGGCCCGCCAGCCCGGCCCGCCGAGCAGCAGCAGGCCGAGCAGGCCGAGCGCGCCGGCGATCGACCAGGCGCGCAGCTTGGACCAGCCTTTTCCGAGGGCCCGCAGGGGCTCGGGCAGCCCGTCGGCGCCCAGCGCCTCGGCCAGCGGCTCAAGGCCGGCTTTGCCGTCCCAGAGCACCACCACGCCGAGGTAGACGCTGAGGCTGACCGTCAGCGCCAGGGCCTTGCGCCGGCCCATCAGCGCGCCGAGCGCGAAGACCGGGAACAGCGGCCCGATGCCGTGATCGAGCAGGTAGCGGCCGACGTACTTCCAGCCGCCGCCGTCGAAGGTCCACGGCTTGAATGTGGTGCCTTTTCCCAACTTTGCGTAGTAGGTGTTGGGGAAGGGCCACGCAAAGTAAGCGGTGCGCCACTGGTTATAGGCGACCAAGGGCAGGCCCAGCGCGAGGCCGAAGCCGAGCACCGGCCGCAGACGCCGGGTCACGGCCGCGTCCATCAGCAGCGCGAGGCCGGCGATGCCCGCATAGGCCACGCCCTCGGGGCGGGTCATGGTCAGGGCGAAGAACAGCAGGCCCGACCAGGGCGCGGCGCCCTCGACCCGCAGCTCGGCGAGCAGGCGGCAGAGCCCGGCGGTCAACAAGAAGACGAAGAGGCTGTTCTCGAGGCCTGATGCGTTCCAGAGCACGAACTGGGGCGAGGCGGCGAGCAGCAGCGGGGCGAGCAGGCGCAGGTCGCTCGGCGGCCCGGGGCGGGCCTCGTCGACCAAGCGGGCGGCCAGGGGCAGGGTCGCGAGCCCGAGCGCGGCGCCCATCAGCTTGGCGCTGCCCCAGACCGGCACGCCGAGCGCATAGAAGGCCGCGACGAGGAAGGTCCACAGGGCGTTGCTGTAGCCCTCGACCCGCTCGCCGCCGGGGTAGGCGACCAGGCCCTCGCCCTCGACGAGGTTCTGGGCGTAGGCGAAGCTGATGCCGGCGTCTTCGATGTAGAACGGCGAGATCAGCGTGTAGACGAGGTAGTGCGCGATGTAGAGCGCGCCGATGAGCACGAGGGCAGAGGTGTGGCGGCGGCCCTGGGCGTCGAGGCGCGCCCAGCCCTCCGCCCACCGCTGGGGCAATCGACCCATCTGCTCCTCCCCGTCGTCGCCCCGCGCGCGGCCCGCTCAGATCGTCTTTTTGCCGGCCTCGGCCTGGCGGGACGCCGACGCCTTCTTCATCTCGGCGAGCTGGGCCCGGGCGCTGGCGTTGGCGGTCTTGGCCTTGATCTTGGTCAGCTTGGCGTCGAGGCTCTCGCCCCGGATCTCGCCGCTGACGTCGGCCTCGGCCGCCTTCTTGTGGATGGTCTCGCGGACGTTCTCGAGCGCCTTGATGTCGGCGTCGGTCGACAGACCATCGAGCGTCTCTTGGATCTTGATGCGGGCCTCGGCGTTGGCCTTCTTGGCCAACATCTCGACCTTCTCGCGCTTGAGCTTCTCGATCTCGGACTGGAACTGGACCAAGCCTTGCTTGGCGTCCTCGGCCTGGCCGCTGATCTTTTCGAGCTCGGCCGAGATGTTGGTGATGGCGGTGTCGAGCTCGTCTTTCTTCTCGATGAGGACGACCGCGACCTCGTCCTCGCCGTCCTCGACCGCGATGGGGATCTGCAGCTCAATCTCGCCGAGCTCTTTGGTCTTCTGCTCGAGCTCGGCCTGCAGCTTGTTGCGCAGGTAGACGATGCCGCTGACGGCCTTCTTGAGCTCGCGGTGCTTCTTGACCCGCTCGTCGATGGCGGCCTCGTAGACCGCCTCGGGGTTCTTGTTCTCGATCTCGCCGACCCACAGGCTCAAGAAGCCCTTCCAAACCTGGCCGATCCGTTCGAAAAATCCCATGGTGTCCTCCAGAGGGGCGGCGGGCGGCCCGGGCCGCGTGACAGCAGGCGCGGCGGGGCGGTGGGTCAGGATGAAGCGGGCGGCTGGGCGCGACGGGCAGCCGGGGACGCGGCGAGGCCACGCCTCAGGCCGTCGATGGTCCGGGCCGCCCGGTTATGCCCGGGGGCAGCGCGCGGCAAGCGCCGGGGCCGCGGGCGCGCCTACGCCGTGCCGTGGGCGCTATTGCCGGTCCCCGCCCCGCTGTGAGGAGCCTGATGCGAACCCCCCTCTCCAGCCTCGGCCTGCTCGTGGTCGCCGCGCTGGTGGCCCTCCCCGCCGCCGCGGGGGCCGCGCCCCTGGCCCGGGCCGGCCGCCCCTTCCTGGCCTACCCCGGCGAGACCATCGTGCTGGACGGCGCAGAGAGCGAGGGCGACGACATCGCCTACCGCTGGGTGCAGGTCGGCGGGCCCGAGGTGCCGCTCAGCGGCGGCGACACGGCCCGGCCCCGCTTCGAGGTGGTGGCGCCGGGCCGCTACAGCTTCGAGCTGGTCGTGCGCGAGGGCGAGGTGGCCAGCGCCCCCGACGTGGTCGACGTGGTGGTGATCGACGCCGACGTGGCCGGTCGCCTGGGCGGCGGCGGCTGCGCGCACGCGCCGGCGGGGGCGGTCGCCGGGCTGGTCGGCGGGCTGCTCGCGCTGGCGGGGCGGCGGCGGCGGGGATGAGCCGCGGCCGCGCGATCCTCTGCTCGTCGTGCAGGGGCTTGATCTCCAACGAAGAGCTCAAGTGCCCCTACTGCGGGGCGGCCCTGCCCGGCTTGGTCGGCGCGAGCACCGCGCTCGACCGCTTCTTCAACGACCTGGACGTCGTTTTCCTCACCAGGGCCGGCTGCGTCGCGCTGTACGGGGCCCAGATCATCGGCACCTACGCGCTCGAGCCCGAGCGCCTGACCTCCCCCCGGCGCTTCCTCGATCTCGGCGGGACGAGCCCGCTGGTCAACCACCTCATGGGCAGCGCCGAGCGGCTGGCCGTGCTCGACGGCGAGCTGTGGCGGCTGCTGACCGGCAGCTGGCTGCACGGCAGCGCGCTGCACCTCGCCATGAACATGTGGTTCGTGGCCCCGGGGCTGCGGCAGGCCCTGGTGGTCTACGGGCCGGCCCGTACGCTCGTGATCTGGCTGCTGGGCGGCATCGGCGGGATGGCCGTGGGCGCGGCCTTCGCACCGGCCGGCGTGGTGGGCAGCTCGACGAGCATCTTCGGGCTGATGGGCGCCCTGGCGGTCTTTGGCTGGCGGCGCGGCGGCACGCTGGGCCGGGCCCTGCGCGATCATGTGCTCCAGCAGCTGCTCTGGGTGGTGCTGCTGAGCCTGAGCATCAGCAATGTCAGCCACGCCGGCCACGTCGGCGGCCTGCTGACCGGCGCGCTGGTGGCGGCGGCGCTGCCGGCCCACGAGTCGGCCCCCGAGCGGCGGGGCCCGCGGCTGCTCGCGCTGTCCTTGCTGATCCTGACGGTGCTCTCGTTCGGCGCGGCGGGCCTGCAGGCCATGCGCCTGACCGCGGCCCAGGGCTGAGCACCGCGCGAGGATGACGCGCAGCGCGTCTCTCTCACAGGAATACGGCCCGGGTGGGCGCCCTTCGCCCGCCCTGCGCGCGCGCCCGCGGGGCCGGCCGGGGCTCCGGCCCAGGGGCCGGGATCCCCAGCCGCGCGGGCTTGGTCGCTGCGCGACCCGGCCTGCGGCCGGCGCTGCGGTCGGGCGGGCGCGGGGGCCTGACCCTGACCTGGATGTCGCGGATCCGCCGGGGCGTGTGGCGCGGGGCACGCCGCGGGCAGCCCCGTATCGGCGGCGGCACAGCGCGCGCGGGCGGTCCGCCGCCGGCCGGCGGCGGGCGCTGGGCGGTCCCGGCCGGGAGAGCGGCGCGGAGGATCGGCTGCTTGACGCTGCTGCCGGCCTTTGACAAAGCATGACGTGAGGGATGGGCCTGTGGTCCGTTGGGCGGGCGGGCGCGGCTGGCGGCGGCGGCGACCCGGGGCCCGGAGCCCACCGCGGGGTGGCACGGAGCCTGCAAGACCCACAGCGTGCGGACACGAGGCCGACCCCTCGGAGGCGACACCACTCAGGAGGCTCCCATGCGGCAGCTCGACACGAACCTCGGCGATCTCATCACCGTCTTCTACGACGAGTTTTTGGAGATGTACGGGGACGCCGAGCTCGCCTCGGTCGCCGCCGCCGCGGTCATCAACGACCTGCTCGCCGGCGCCGCCCGCCGCACCGCCGAGGCCACCGACGAGGACCTCGAGCTCGCCGCCTGAGCCGCCCTCCCCGCCGCCCCGCCGCCGCCCCTCCCGGGCGGCGGCGCTGGTTTTGGGCCCGGCTCGGCCCGCGGCCCACCCCCGGCGGGCGCAGGTCCCGCGGCCCGGTCGGCGGCCGGGGCAGGGGATGGGCCCGGCCATCGCGCCGCAGCGAGCCGCTCCCATCGGGAACGGCGCCCCAGACGCTGTCGCTGGCATGGCCGCCCGGGGCTCCGCGGGGCCTGCGCGCCCGGCGCTCGCCGCGGGGCGGCGCGGTCGGGTCGGCGCGGGAGAATTTGCCGTGGACCTGTCAAGGCCGGCGCTCGACCCCCGGTCCGCGCGGTTAGCAGGGCGCCCCCGCCCGCCGTGTCCCCGCGGTGGCCCCTGCCGCGCGCCCCTCCCCCGGCGGCGCTGGTCCCCCTCCCGCCCCCACCGCCCGCATGGACACAGTCCCGCCCGCATCGTCCGACGCGCCTGCATCGGCTGCGCCTCTGGCTCCCCCGGCCTCGGCTGGTGCGGTCGGGGCTGCTGGCGTGGCCTCCGCTGATCGGGCCGGGCCCGAAGCGCCGGTCGGCGGCGCCGCTGCCGGCCACGCGCCCGCTGCACCGCCGGCCGCGCCCGCGGCCGACGCGCGCGCCTTCTTCATGCCGGTCACCGTGGCGGTGGCCTGGACCCTGATGCGCCAGCGCGCCGGCCTCAAGCCGCGGGTGATCCAAGAGGCGCGAGAGCACGTGCTGCGCTCGCTGCCGCCCGACTGCGACGTCGATCTGGCCGAGTTCCTCACGCCCGAGCTGGTCCATGACTGGATCGGCCGGCTCAAGCAGCGCCGCTACCGCCGCCTCGAGCCGCCGCCCGAGGGCCCCTGGCCGCCCCTGCACGCGGCCCAGCGCGCGCTGATGATCGAGGTCGCCAACGACCGCTACGAGCAGCATGTGCTGCGCGCGCACTACGGCGAGCGCGAGCCGCTCGACGGCCTCGCCCGCCAGAAGGCCAACGAGCTGCGCCGGCTCGAGGCCGCCCGCGGCCGGCTGCGCGAGCGGGCCCGGGCGCTGACCATCGAGGCCATCGGCGAGGGCAAAGAGTGGGAGGCCGCCCGCCTCGACCACCTGCTGCGCCGGCTCGCCAACCTCGCCCTGCCCGGCGGTCCGGGCCCCATGGGCCTGCTGAGCCCGGCGGGCACCGCCCACGCCAAGCGCTGCCCCCGCACCGCCCGCGCCATCCGGCTCGTGACCCACAAGGGCCTCGATCCGGGCCTGCTGCTGTGCCCGGCCGACCAGCCGCCGGTCCCGCCGGGCCCCGCGGGCGTGCTCGCGCTGCTGCTGCACCCCGACGCGCGCCGCTACGCCAAGCGCCTCGAGCGCCTCATTGGCGCCCACGCCATCGCGGTGGGCGAGGACGCCTGGCTGGTGCCCGAGGACAAGCTCGGCGCGGTCGTCCCGGCCGTGGTCGAGGCCTGCCTCGACGGGGCGCCTTCGCGGCACTTCTTGCGCGGCGCCCTGGTGCGCGACGCCGGCCGGTGGAGCCACCAGGTCCTGCTCGGCCCGCTGCCGCTGCGGGCCGTCGAGGCCGCCCGCGGCCGCCCCTGGGGCGAGCTCGACGGGGTGACTGAGCTGCCGCTGCCCCGCCCGCCGCCGCCGAGCGCGGCCCGCTGGTGGGCCTCGGCCGCCGGCTTGGTCGCCGCCGCGGCGGCCGCGGCCCTGCTCGCCTTGCAGCCGGCCGGCGCGGGTCCCCGCAGCCCGGTCGAGGCGCACTTCTCGGCGGGGGCGGGCGTGGTCGACGCCCGCTTTGATGTGCCCGACCTCGCGACGGTCGAGGTGCTGGCCCTGCGCCAGGGGCAGCTGCAGGTGGTTCACCGCGGGGCGATGGCCGCAAAAGGGGTGTGGGCGACCGGTGAGGGCGACTACGCCCTGCGGGTGCCCGGCGAGCTCGCGGCCCTGGTGGTCTCCGACGGCGGGGTGGACGACCTCGACGCCCTCATCGCGCAGGCCAACGCGAGCGGCCGGCCGATGGGCAGCCTGCGGGGCCTGCTCCGGGCGGCCCACCCTGGCGCTGAGCTGGCGGTCGGCGGGGCCCCATCGCTGCTCAGCGCGTATTAGAGGGCCGCGGCGCGCGGGGCTCGCCCGGAGTTGTCCGCGCTGGCCCCACCAGCGCGCGCGGATGGCTCCTCCTGTCTCGCGCGCAGGCCGCTTCGGCCCCACCGCCGCTCCCGCGG
>JBJONS010000260.1:0-2560 GCA_046051725.1 Pseudomonadota bacterium
CATGGGCAAGACCGTGGTGGTCCCCACCGCCGAGCAGAAGGCCGCCTTCCAGAAGGCCACGCTGCCCGTCCACAAGGCCTTCCTGGCGAAGAACCCGGCGTTGATGCCGCTCTACCAGGCAGCCAAGGCGGCCATCGCCAAGAACCCCTGAGCCCTTCACCGCCCGCGCGCCGGGGGTCCCGTGTACAGCCTGCTCGTCCGCTGTTTTGACGCCTTCGAGGCAGCACTTGAGGGCGCGCGCGGCGCGGTGCGGGGCGCGTGGCGCGCGCTGCGCGACGGCCCGCTCCAGTCGCTCGCGTTCTACCTGATCCTCGGCGTCACGGCGCTGCTGGTCCTGCTGCGCGGGGCGCTCACCGCCCTCGACGCCCTGCTCGAGAAGCTCGAGAAGGGCTTCATCGCCTTCGCGCTCCTCTTGATGACCGCGCTCAGCTTCGCGGACTACCTGCGGCGCGAAGTGCCGTTCTTCGACGTGGACATCCAGGGCGGCCCGAGCATGGCCGTCGTGTTGATGGTCTGGGTGGGCTTCCTCGGGGCGTCCCTCGCCGTGCGCGAGCGCAAGCACCTCGCGGTGGACCTGAGCGACCGGCTGCTCTCGCCCGCGGCGGCCGGGCTCCTCAAGCGCTTCACGGCGCTGGTGACGGCCGGGTTCTGCTGGATGTTCGCCGGCTATGCCACGGACCTCATGGAAGAGAGCCTGCTCAACGGCACCGGGCAAGACGCCCTGCCGCTGTGGGACTGGCTCGTGCCGCCGCTCAACGCCGTGGCGGGGCTGCTCTTCGCCGAGGGGAACACGCAGGCGGCGCTCATCGGCGGCGGGCTCGCCGTGCTGGCCGTGGTGGCGCGGCTGTGGCACCGGCCCTCGGGTTCGGGCGCGCGAGCGGTGACCACGGCGGTGGGGGCGGTCGCGCTGCTCGCCACCGGCCTCGCAATCATCGGCGCGCGCTGGAACCCGGTGCTCCCCACGGGCGACGCCTACTACCAGTGGTCGCCCCTGCTCACGAACGCCGAGGCCATCGCGGCCCGCAAGACCGAGCTGTCTGGCCTCGACGCCGAGCTGGACGCCCTCGTCTTCGGCGATGCCGGAGCCGCCGGCGGAGAGGCGGCGGCGCCCCCGGCGGAGGGCGGCGACGCGGCGGCGCTCCTCGCCGGCTCCAGCGCCGGCCAAGAGTTCCCGATGTGGATGGCCCAGGCGGTCATCCCGCTCAGCTTTCTGCTGATGGCCCTGCGCTTCGTGGGGGTCGCCTTCGGGCGGCGCCCGGAGCTGGCCGAGGGCACCCCGCCGGCCCCCACATTCCTGGCCGAGACCACGGGCCGCGGCGGGCGCGACCTCGTGTTCGCCGGGCTCATGCCCGGTGTGCTGATCGGCCTCGGCATCGCGCTCGACTGGTCCACCGGGCCGCTCATTGGGCTCGGCGCGTTCTTGCTGCTGCTCACCGGGGCGCCGCTCTTCCTGGGCATCGGCACGGCCTCTCTCGCCTGCGTCACGCTCATCCAGGACTTCTCCGGCTACACCGTCGCCAAGGACATGTACGAGGCCGTCAAGAAGGAGGAGCTGCTCTCCATCCCCTTCTTCGTGCTCGCCGGCAACATCATGACGAGCGGCTCCATCGCCGCCCGCCTCGTCGCGGTCGCCCGCGCGCTCATGGGCCGCACCCCCGGCGGCCTCGGCTTGGCGACCGTCTTCGCCTGCGTGATCTTTGCGGCCATCTCCGGGTCCTCGCCGGTGACCGTCATCGCCGTCGGCAGCATCATGTTCCCGATGCTGATGAAGGAGCGCTACCCGGTCGAGTACGCCAACGGCGTGCTGGCCAGCGCGGGCTCGCTCGGCATCATCATCCCGCCGTCGGTGCCGATGATCGTCTACGCCATCATGGTGTCGACGCCGCAGACCCCGGTCTCGCCGAACGATCTCTTCATCGCCGGCGTGCTGCCCGGCCTCTTCATCGCCGGCATGCTCGGCCTCTACACGCTCTACGCCACGCGCCCCTCCCGCAAGGACAACGCGATCGTCGAGCCCGTGCTCGAAGGCGGCTACTTCGCCAACCTCAGCCGGGAGCTCTTCCGCAGCATCCCCGCGCTGCTTTTGCCGGTGCTCATCCTCGGCGGCATCTACGGCGTGCTCGGGCCGCTCAAGTTCACCGTGACGGAGGCTGCGGCGGTGGGCGTGGTCTACGCGCTCTTCGTCGAGCTCTTCATCCACCGCGAGCTCAAGCTGCGCAAGCTGCCGAGCGTGCTGGCCGAGAGCGGGGTGATGATGGGGACTTTGTTCCTCATCATCGTGCTGGCGATGAGCTTCAACAAGTTCCTCTCCGAGCAGTACATCCCGCAGAACGCCGCCGCCTGGCTCGGCACCTACATCCAGGACAAGTGGCTGTTCCTGCTGCTGGCCAACCTCTTCCTCCTCGCGCTCGGCTGCGTGATGGAGATCATGTCGGCCATCCTCATCGTGGCGCCGCTGCTCGCGCCCATCGCGGCGTCGTTCGGCATCGACCCGATTCACTTCGGCATCATCTTCATCGTGAACCTGGAGATCGGCTACCTGACCCCGCCCATGGGCATC
>JBJONS010000261.1:0-3157 GCA_046051725.1 Pseudomonadota bacterium
GCCGCAGGCGCGGGGACAGGCGCTGCCGGCGCGGGGGCTGCCGCGGGAGCAGGAGCCGCCGGAGCAGCAGGCGCAGGGGGCGCCGCAGGAGCAGCGGGAGCAGCGGGAGCAGCGGGAGCAGCGGGAGCAGCGGGAGCCGTAGGTGCCGCAGGAGCAGCAGGCGCCGCGGGTGCTGCAGCAGGCGCCGCAGGAGCAGCAGGCGCCGCGGGTGCTGCAGCAGGCGCCGCAGGAGCAGCAGGCGCCGCAGGCGCAGGAGCCACAGCCGCTTCGGCAGGCGCCGCCCCAGCCTCAGCGGCAGGCGCCGCGGGGTCGGCCGGCGCAGCGGGGGTCGCCGCCGGCGCGCTCAACATCTGCAGCTGCACCCGGTTGATGGCCTCGACCTTGCGGGTCGCGAGGTCCTCGCTCATGAAGTTGCCGGGGTGCTTCTGGCGCTCGGCGACGGCGCGGTTGGTCAGCGGCGACATCAGGGCCAGCGCGGCGCCCGAGGTCAACATCGCCACCGTGGTGCCGGTCAGGTTGCGGTTGAGCGCCGGCTCACCCGGCTGCGCGAAGGCCAAGGGCAGGGCCGAGGCCACGCCGACGCCGACGCCGGTCCACAAGAGCGCCCGCCGGCGCTTCTCGGCGGCCAGCAGGTCGGTGTCGAGGCGCTCGAGCAGCTCTTTGTCGCGGTCGAGCTCGGCGAAGCGCCGCGCGCTGAGGATGGCCCCGCTGCCCTCGTAGACGGCCCACTTCGGCGCGTCGAAGGCCTTGGGATCCTTGGGCAGCGGCCGGACCTCGAGGCGACGGGCGGCGTAGGCCTCCATCTGGGCCTTGAGTGCCTCGTTGCCGGCGGCGACGACCGGGACCGCCGGCGCGGCGACGGGCTTGGGGCTGCAGTCGCCGAGCTGCTCGGCCTTGGCCGCGCCCGCCTCGACGCTGACCCGCACCCCGCAGCGGCGGCCGGCGTCGACCAGCGCCTTCGCGGACTCGGCCGCGAGATCGCCCATCGTCGGCAGGCGCACGATGCGCTGATCTTTGCCCGCGTCTTTGAGGGCGGCGGCGGCGAGGCCCTCGGCCTCTTCGCCCACCGCGAGGACCAGCACCGGCTCGCCGGCGCTGGCCTTGGCTTGGTCCACCGCCGCGCGCACGGGATCGGCCGCGTCACCGGCCAGCGCTGTGCCCACCAACAACCACCACATTCCGCCATCCTTCCGGGTCGGGTCGCGGCAGCGCCGCGGAGCGACCGGTCACGCTGCGCCCAACGCCGCCGACCCGAAGGTCCCCCGCGGAGCTGAGGCTGCTGCGAAGCCCGCTGCGGGCTCTGACCGCGGCACTATGACCCGCTGCGGGCCGAGGGTCCACCGACGCGGCGCCTGCCCGCGCACAGCAGCGCGGGCAGGACCACCGCAAAACCCGCGAGGGACACGCCTCCGGCGGCGCTGCAGCCTGCTCCCCCCCCTTTGCTGCCGTCCTCCCCCGCGCCGTCCGCGGCCGCGCCGTCGCCTGCCGCGGTGTCGGCGGCCCCGGGCGCGTCGAGGGCCTGCAGCGCGGCCAGCACGGCCGGCGGGTCGATCTGGCCAAAGCCGTAGACGGCGTGGTGGCCGGCGCTGTCGCGGGTCACCAGCGCGTTGGGGGCGGCGGTGTCGACCAGCAGCGCCCCGAGCTCGGCCGCGGTGAGCGCGGGCCGGACCGAGAGCGCCCAGGCCGCGACCCCGCTGACCACCGGCGCGGCGGCGCTGGTCCCGCCGAAGGTCTCGGTGCTGCCGCCCTCGGGGGCGATGGTCACCGTCGCGCTCGGGGCGGCGAGATCGACGCTGTCGCCGCTGTTGGTGTAGTTGGTCGGCGCCCCGTAGCGGTCGGTGGCCGACACGCAGATCACGCCGTCGAGGCCGGTCAGCTCGTCGTCGCGCAGCGCGCGATCATCGTTGCCGGCGGCGAAGACCACCAAGGCGCCCTTGCCGCCCCGCGGCTCGGTCTGGGCCCGGCGGATGACCGCCGCCAGCGGCGCCGGGGCCCGCACCGGCCGGGTGTAGCCCCACGAGTTGTTGATCACGCCGACGTCGGCGGCGATGGCGTGCTCGAAGGCCGCGATGTCCGCCGACATGGCGCCGACCCCGTCGCTGAGCAGCCGGATCGGCACGAGCGTGCAGCGCGGGCAGAGGCCGACGATCCCCACGCCGTTGTTTGCGCGCGCCAAAACGACGCCAGACACGGCGGTCCCGTGCACATCGCAGATGGCGGTGCTGCTGCCCGCGCAGCTGTCGCCCGGCTCAGGCGAGGGGTCGTCGTCGTCGGCGAAGGCGTCGTAGGGATCGGCCACCGCGTCGGCGAGGTCGGGGTGCGCGACGTCGATGCCCGAGTCGATGACCGCGACCCGCACCGCCGGATCGCCCTCGCTGACGGCATAGAGCTGCTCCATCCCCAGCAGCTCGAGGTACCACTGGCCGCCATAGTCCGGGTCGTCGAAGTCGACGGCCGCGCCCTGCGCCGCGGTCTTGGGCAGCCGCACGTCGGGAAAGACGTCCTCGACGCCCATCGCAGGTCCATCCACCGCGAGCGCGCGGGCGCGGCGCAGCGCGTCGGCCGCGTCCTGGGCCGGCAGCCGCCAGCTGCGCCCGCCGAGGTGCGCCGCGCCGGCGGGGGGCTCGCCCCCGGGCCGCACGCTGAAGACGACGCCAGGCAGCACATCCCAGTCCTCGCCGGCGAAGTGGTAGCGCGCGCCGCCCAGCGGCAGCGGCGCCGCCGCCGGGTCAAAGCGGAGCCCCGCGCGGGCCGCCTCGGGGTCGGCCGCTGCGGGGTGGATCAGGGCGAGGAGGGCCAGCAGGACGGTGGACATGCGCGCTGCCTTAGCGCGCCCGGCGCCCCCGCGGGCTAGTCTGGCCCCCCTGGAGGCCCCATGCCCACGCTCCCGCGCCCCTCCGCCGCCCGGCGCCCCGCCCTCGCGCTGGCGTCCAGCCTCGCGCTGGCCCCGGGCCTCGCCCTCGCGGCCCGCCCCACCGAGGGCGGCGGCCTCCATCCCTATGATCCGACTGACGAGCTCGCGAGCTTCGACAGCCCCGAGGGCCTGGTCCGGGTCCACTACAGCCGCGGCGGCCCCAACGCGGCGCTGCCCGACGACGAGGACGAGGACGGCGTCCCCGACCTCGTGTCCGAGGTCGCGCTCAGCGCCGAAGCCGCG
>JBJONS010000262.1:0-4308 GCA_046051725.1 Pseudomonadota bacterium
CCGTCGGCCTGCGGCCGCCGGCGCCCGTCCGCCGCGCTCGGGCTGCGCCCTCGGTCGCTGCGCGACCGGCCTGCGGCCGCGCTGTGGCCGGGCTGGCGCGCGCGAGGCGGATTCGAGGGGGTCGGTCCGCGCGGTCGGGCCATCGCCGGCACGCAGCAGGGCCCCCCACTCCGGCCGCCGCGCGGGCCCCACCGACCGCACATGCTATGGTCACGGGGCTGCACCGGCGGGTCTGCCCGCTCGCTCGCGCCACGACGACCGCTGCCCCTCCCCCATGACACGGGAGCCCCCCATGGCCCACGCCCACGCCCACGCCAACGCCACGCCGCGCGGCGGGCCCGCACGCGCAGGCCGCTGGGTACGCTACGTTTCGCTGATCGCCCTGCTCGTCGTCGTCTTCGTGACCCCCAGCGGCGCGGCGGCGGCCGCGGCGACTGAGCCCGAGCCGACCTACTTCAACAGCAGGGTGCTGGTCACTGCGCCGCAGCTGCCCGACCCCGCCCAGGTCCAGGCCGAGCTGCAGCGCCGCGTCGGGCCCAGCCTGCAGATCACGAGTGTGATCAATCCCGCACCGCACCAGCTGGCCGTCATCTACACCAACCAAGGCACCCTGATCTACAGCCTCCACGCAGGGCCAATGGATGATCGGTGGCTCGACTGGTCCTGCCACGCCGCGTGGAGCTGGCCAGAGGCCTGCGCCGCGGTGAAGCCCCACCAGGGCTACATTTTCGTGTCTTTGGTCGCGGGCCCGACCGACCCAATCGAAGGGCGCCTGCTCATGACCCACTTCATCGCCGCGGTCATGGACGAGAACGCCATCGCCAACGACTGGCGAGGGGTCCTGCAGCCCCGTGGGGTCGTGCACGCGGCCAGCGCCCAGGCGAGCCGCGCGGCGCCCGCGCTCGAGCTCTGGGCCCGCGTCTCCCTCAAAGACCAAGGGGAGCGGGGCGTCTCGATGCAGACCTTCGGCTTGCGCAGCATCGGCCTGCCCGAGCTGCGCGCGTCGCGGGTGCGCCGCCGCGCCGACGAGGTGGGCGCCGCGGCGCTCCACGCGGCCCAACAGCTCACCGCGGCCGGGCCGGGGCTGCCGCCCGCCGGCCCGCTGAACGGGGGCCCCATCCTGATCGAGCCCACGGCCAGGCGGGGCCGCCGGGCGCCCGGCACAGCCGAGCTGCGCTGGGCGGACTGAGCCTGGGCAGCGGCGCGCGACCGGCCTGCAGCCGCGCTGTGGCCGGGCTGGCGCGCGCGAGGCGCCCCCTGGCGCCCGCGTGAAAGTTCGTGAAAGTACCCCCGCCCCCTCTCCGCGGTGTCGAGCCGCACGAGGAGGCGATGATGACGTTCACGACGCTGCTGCTGGCGCTCGGCCCGGCCCTGGGGGCCACCGACCACACCCACCCCCGCCCGTTGTCCACCCCCGAGGCCGAGCGAGGGCCCGCCGACACCCAACGCACGGCCGCCGAGGGCCCCCGCTGGGGCATCGGCGCCCGCGGCGGGGTGTGGAGCGGCGAGCACCGCGCGCCCAGCCTCGGCGGCCGCATCCGCATCCAACCCTGGGATCGCGTGGGCATCGAGCTCTTCGAGCAGAGCGCCGCCCGCCCCGACCTGCGCGCCGACACCCTCTGGCACGCCCACGTCATCGGCTTTCACCTGCTCATCCCGGTGCTGCCGCAGGGGCGGCCCGGCGCCACCGGCGGCCGGCCCGCGCCCGGCGCCACCGCGCTCGGCGCCACGGTCGGCGCCTGCGTGGCCGCCGAGGCCCTGAGCCCGCTCAGCGACGATCGCCCGTCGGTGGTCGACCTGCGCTTTGCCCCGCATGCGGGTGTTTTCGTCGAGCGGGGCATCAATCGCCACCTCTCGGCCGGCCTGCGGGCGACCGGCTTTGTCTACGCGGGCAACGCGCCAGCGCTCGATGGGTGGAGCGCCACCACCAGCAACCGCCTCAGCATCGACCCGGTCGGTGAGCTGCAGGCGACGGTGACGCTGTGGCGCTGAGGGATATGGTTGGCAGCATGCGCGTCGCCGGGTCGAGCCGGGTCGCCCGGGCCCTGGCCGCGTGGGCGCTGGCCGCGCTGGCCGACGGCTGCTTCGACGCGCGCAGCGTGGGCGCCCACGCGGGGGCCTGCGGCGACTGCCACACCGCCCAGCAGGCGGCCTTGGCGGCCTCAGCGCACGGAGCGCCTCCCACGGCGCTGTTCTCGGCGCTCGAGGCAGAGGCCCCGGGGGCGGCGGCCTGCGCCTCGTGCCACCGGCCGGCGGCGCCGGCGGTGCACGCGGGGCTCGACTGCACCACCTGCCACGCCGCCGTCGGGAACGCGGGCCTCGGCGCCGGCGCGGTGGCGCTCGACCTGCGCGGCCCCGTGCGCGGACCGACCGGCGCACCGGGCGGGCCCCACGACAACGCCCAGAGCGCCTTTCTCACCGACGCCGAGCTCTGCGGCACCTGCCACGAGGTCGACGGGCCCCCCGGCTTCGTCGAGCGCACCTTCAGCGAGTGGGAGGAGAGCCCCGCCGCCGCGCAGGGCCAGAGCTGCGTGGGCTGCCACTTCGTCGACCACCGCCTCGTCGGCCTGCAGGCCGAGGGCGGCGCGCTCATCGCCCGCACCCTGCGCCTCGATGTCGACGAAGATGGCGTCGAGCTGCGCAACCTCAACATGGGCCACGCCGTGCCCACCGGCGCCGCCTGGAGCCGTCAGCTGCGCCTGCGCTTCGACACCGGCGCCTCGGTCAGCCTGAGCCCCCGCCTGCGCCGCGACGGCCACAGCGTCGACCTGCCGCTCGACGCCGACGCGGTCGAGCCCCGCAGCCTGCCCGCCGGCGACGCGCTGCGGGCGCCTTGGCCCGCGGGGGCGCGCGCGGTCTGCCTCGAGTACCGGCCGGTGTCCGAAGGGGTCGCTCGCGCGCTGGGGATGGAGGCACCCGAGGTCGAGCGGCTGATCTGCAAGGATCGACCCTGATCCTGGCGGCGGGGGAGGGCCCGCCCCTCCAACAGCTCGGGGCACGGGCCCCGACACCCGCGGATCGCCAGCGTCCGATCGGGAGCGCCTGGACGCGCGGACCAAGGAGCGGCTCGGCTTCGTGCCACGAACACCTTCGAGGAGGGAGCCCATGACCCAAGAACTCAAGCTGAACGAGCTTGAAGCGGTGCTCGGCAGCACGCTGCCCAAGCAGATGCTCGACCGCTTGCAGGGGGGCACACAAGACCGTGTTTTTGTGGTCGAAACCGCCCATGGCATCCTGCTGACGCCCTTCGACCCGGAGACGCTTGAGGCCCTTGAGATCGCTGCGCAAGCGGCGGTGCGCGACCGCGACGCCCTGCGCGAGCTGGCTGGCTAAGCACCCATGGATGAGCCGCGCTGGGTCTCCGAGCTTGTCGTGCTCATCACGCACACGGGTCAGCTCCGCGAGCACGGCGGGCTGCCTGGGCTGCGGGATGGGGGAGCGCTTGCATCGGCGCTGAGCCGCCCTCGAAACCCTTGGGCGTACGCGCACGACACCGATCTCGCCACCCTGGCTGCCTGCTATGGCCTCGGCGTGGCCCGGTCCCACCCCCTCAACGACGGCATCAAGCGCGTCGCGTTCCTGGCGATGGTGGTGTTCCTCGAACTGAACCAGCACCAGCTGCGGGTCACGCAGCGCGACGCGGTGGAGCAGGTCCTCGCGCTGGCCGCAGGCGCGCTCTCTGAGGAGGCGCTCGCCGCCTGGGTCCGCGCGCGCCTCCACCCCGTGTAGAGGGCCGCGCCACCCCGCCCCCCCCGGCCCCGCCCTTTCCCCCCCCCCCCCCCCCGTCGCGCCCGCGCCTCGCGCGCGACCCTGGCCCTCGCCGCGCTGACCGCGCTGGCCGCTGGCCACGCTGGCCCCGCCGCCGCCCAGCAGCCCGCTGACGGCCACGACTTCGACGCCTGCCAGGCGCCCACGCTCAGCCTGCCTGGCCAGACCGAAGACGCGAAAAAGACCGTGGTCACGGTGATCACGCCCAACGGCAACGGCACAGCCGTGGTCACATCCAGCGACGGCATCGCGGTCACCGCCGCCCACGTGCTCGGCCTCTACGACACCGTCATGGTGCGCATGAGCCACGGGATGGAGCTGGAAGCCAAGGTCGTCGCCCGCGACGAGGCCAAAGACCTCGCGCTCATCGACATCGCTGGCGGCGGCCACCCCTGCGCCCGCGTCGCCAAGACCCCAGCCACCCTTGGCGCCGACGTCTACGCGATCGGCGCGCCGCTGGGCACCGAGCTCGCCTTCAGCATCAGCAAGGGCGTCATCAGCGGCTACCCCGCGCTCGAGCGGGGCAGCTTCTTGCAGACC
>JBJONS010000263.1:0-6203 GCA_046051725.1 Pseudomonadota bacterium
GCCGGGGCGCTGGCCGGGGCCTCGGCCGGCGGGGGCGGCGCGCCCACCGGCGGCAAGGCGGGCTCTTGGGCGGCGGAGCGGGGGGCGGCGGCGACCGCGCCCCAGAGGAGGGCGGCGCCAGCGGCGGCGAGCGCGGCGGCGCGGTCAGGGCGAGGGTTGAGCACGGTCGAGGGCTCCTTGGAGCGCGGCCAGCTCCGCGTCGAGGGCGCGGGCGCGTCGGGCGCGCTCTGCGCGGGGGAGTTCATTGAAAACAGCGTGAATCGCAGCCATGTCGGCGAGGATGCGCCGGAGTTGCTGCTCGGCGGGGGCGAGGCTGGGGACGCCAGAGGGGCCCTCGCCGAGGCGGGCCTGGGCGTCGAGCGCCCGCAGGTCATCGGCGGGGATGGCCTCGCCGGCGCTGATCTGGCCAAGGGCGGCGCGCATCGCCGCGGCCCCCTCGCGGAGCTCGCCGCGCCGGTGGACCTCAGCCGCGCCGCCCAGGGCGCGGCGGTGGGGCTGGCCGGGCACGCGGTCGAGCCAGGCCGCGCCGGCCACGCCCACGAGCAAGATCAGCGCCGCGCTGCTCAGCGTCCGCCCGACGGGCGCCGCGTGCAGGCTCAGCTCGTCGTCGCGGGGGCCCACGCCGGCCAGGCCCGGCTGGGCGGCCCGGCAGGTGCGGCAGCCGGGCTGGTCGGCGGTGTTCCGTACGCCACAGCAGGGGCAGGTCCAGGGCGGCGCGGCGGCCCCTTCCGGCGCGGTCGCGCTCATGCGGCCCTCCGCCCGCTGATCCACGCGGCGCCCGCCCGGAACGGCACGCGCAGCATCGACCACAGCGAGGTCAGCGCCGGCACGGCGCGCCCCTCGACCTGCCAGCTGTCGGGGGCCGAGAACATCGCCCGCACCAGCGCCGCCCGCGCCGCGGCCTCGAGCGGGCCGTCCATCTCGAGGCCGATCAGGTGCCCGGCGGGGCCCTCGGCCGCGGTGGCGATCTGCACCGGCAGGAGCGGCGACCATCCCCCGGGCTCGGCCAGCTGGGCGGCCAGCGGGCGCCCCTCTGGGGGCCGCTCGGCCAGCACCACGCCCAGCCCGGCCTCGGTCAGGTCGCGGGTGTGGCCCGAGGCCAGCAGCGCGCCGGTGGCGCGATCGACGAGCCGCAGGGCCAGCTGGCGCTCGACCCGGTGCGCGCGCCGCTGCTGGGGCCGGTCGATGGCCACCGCGACCGCCGCCGCCAGCACGGCGGTGTTGTACGCGCAGAAGGCCGCGGTGACCGCGACCGCGAGGGTCTCTTCGGGCGCGGCGGCGGCCCGCAGCGGCGCGGCGGCCAGCCCAGCGAGGCAGAGCGCGAGCAGGGCGAGGTTGGGCGCGGCGCTGCGCCAGTCGAAGCGCGCCCGATCCAGGGTGGTGCCCTTGACCGTCACGTTGAACTTGCCGTGCCGGGGCGCCACCCACGCCAGCGCCGTGACGAGGGTGGTGTAGGGGGCCAGGGCGGCCTCGTAGACCTCGGACCAAAAGGCGTGGCGCATTCCGCGGCTGGTCGCCTCGCCGCCGGCCACCGCGAGGATCATGTGTGGCACGACATAGGCCACCATGGCCAGGGGGTCGGCCGACAGGGGGCGCAGACCGAGCAGCAGGTAGCTGAGCGGCGCGAGCAGGTAGATCAGGCGGAAGATCCCAAACTGAAAGTGCAGGATCGCGTTGAGGTAGGACAGCCGCTGGGGCCAGCTCAGCGCGCGCTTCCACAGCGGGTTGTCGAGCCGCAAGATCTGGGTCATCCCGCGCGCCCACCGGATGCGCTGCGCGATGTGAATGGCGTAGCGCTCGGTGGCGAGGCCCGCGGCCTGGGGCACGTCGAGGTAGGCCGAGCGCCAGCCGCGGGCCAGCATGCGCAGCGAGGTGTGGGCGTCCTCGGTCACCGTCTCGACGGCGATGCCGCCCACCTCGGCGAGGGCCGCGCGCCGGATCAGCGCGCAGCTTCCACAGAAGAGGACGCTGTCCCAGTAGTCGTTCCCGATCTGCACCGCGTGGTAAAACACGGCGTTCTCGGACGGCATGGCCCGACCGAGGCCGAGGTTGCGCTCGAAAGGGTCGGGGTTGTAGAAGTAGTGGGGGGTCTGCACCAGGGCGAGGCGCGGGTCCTCGACGAAGGCGCCGGCGGTCACGCGCAAGAAGCTGCGCACGGGCACGTGGTCGCAGTCGAAGATGGCCACCAGCGCGTCGGGATCGTCGACCTGGGTCCGGGATAACGCCGCGTTGATGTTGCCGGCCTTGGCGTGCCGGTTGTCGGCCCGGGTGTGGTACTCGACCCCCAGGCGCTCGGCGAGGGCGCGCATGGCCGGCCGCCGGCCGTCGTCGAGCAGGTGCACGCGGTGGCGGGGGTAGTCGATGGCCAGCGCCCCGATGAGGGTGCGCTCGACGATGTCGACGCCCTCGTCGTACGAGGGGATGAGCACGTCGACCGCGGGCCAGCGCGCCTCGTCGGCGGGCAGGGGCGTGCTTCGGCGCGGTCGCAGCACCGCCGTCTGGTGGTAGCCCAGCACCATGACCAAAAAGCCGTACAGCTCGGCGCACAGCAGGGCGATGCCCGCGGCGAGGTCGAGCCACCCCGGCAGGTCGAGGCTGTGGCCGGCCCGCCACACGAGGTAGCGAGCCGAGCTCGCCACCGACAGAAACGCCAGGGCGTGCCGCAGCTCGGGGGCCCGCTGGGCGATCCACAGCCCGACGGCCACGCTGCAGGCGCCGACCACCGCCTGCCCGGTCAGGGGCAGCGCGGGCGCGGCGAACAGCGCCACCATCAGCACGATCAGGGCGAGGGTGCCCACGGGCAGCGGCGGTCGGGGGGCGCCAGCGGGCTGGGGAGCGGGGGCAGACGGCAAGGTCGACTCGGGTGGAGAGGACTGGACGGCCGCTCGTCTGACCCGTGTAAAGGCGCTCTGGCGCGTGAACCATACGCGATGCGCCGCGCCCGCTGACCCCGGGCCTGCCCGGTCTGCGGAGTTCACCGTGTTCTGCGCCGCCCGCAGGGCCTGGGGCGCGGCGGGGCGGCCGCGGCGGCCGGGCCGGGGCGCCGCCGCGGGCCCGGCGGGGCCCGTCCATCGGCGCCCTCAACCTGACCTACGACGGTCTGCCCTGGGCCGTTTTGGGGCACGGCCGCGCGCTGGTGCGCGGTCGGGATCCGCGTCGGACCGGATCCCGCCGGCGCTGGCCGGGCCCGCCGACCGGGACGCGGGCCGGTCCACGGGAAGAGCATCACATAAACACATGAAACAAGGAATGTTACAACAGCGCATGCGGCCGGGTCCGCCCCGGTCCGGTCAGAAAACTTGAGCGACTCGCGTCGATTTTCCACGTTTCATTGAACGAGGCGCGCGGGTACATTGCGGGCCGAGGGGGTGACCGTGCTGCTCTTGTGGATGATGGGCTGCTCCACCGACTACGCGATCAAAGAGCTGTGCATCGAAGAGGCCGGCGCCTTCGACATCGAGGCCGTGTCCACGCTGCAAGACGCGGCGGGCTACCCCGACAGCCGCGACGCGGTGGTGCTCGACTTCGACACCGCGGCGCTGGGCGACGAGGGCACCTGGCGCATCACCGGCGTCGAGGTGCTGGCGATGGTCCCCGAGCGGGTTTTTGACCGCTATGCGGGCGGCGACGTGCTGCGGGTCGACATCTGGGACGCCGCGCGCCCCACCGGCGATGGGGATTGGTCGCTGGCCCAGGCGATTGACCCCGCCGCCCTCGAGTGGGAGGCCGTGACCCTGCCCGAAGACGCGTTCTGGGCGAGCCAGCGGCGCGAGCTCGCGCAGCGCCGCGCGTGGATGCCCTTCGACTTCAGCGGGCTGACCGACGAGGCGGGCATGGGCTCGTCGACCTACACCGTC
Source organism: Pseudomonadota bacterium (assembly GCA_046051725.1). Classification (GTDB taxonomy): domain Bacteria; phylum Myxococcota_A; class UBA796; order UBA796; family UBA2385; genus JAEUKK01. The sequence goes on from JBJONS010000263.1 coordinate 3,858, forward strand.
GCGGTCACCTGGCAGGGCGCGGGCCTGCCGACCATCGGCTACTCGAACTTTGACCTCGGCTGCGACCGCAACTGGACCGACTACGGCGACGGGCGGTGGACGCTGAACTCTGCCGACGGTGATGGTCAAGAGTGCAGCTGGCCGATGCTTCGGGTCGAGGTCGAGACCCGCGTGCCCGCGGACGGCGCCTGCGGGGGCACCACGGTCAGCGAGTAGCGGGGCCTTCGCCGCGGGCGGACCGCGCCCCCGCCGCCCGCGCTGCGCCGGGCGGGGCTGCGGGCCCTGTGGGACGCGTCGCGCGCGCCAGGGCGACCAGAGGGCGGGCCGCAGGCCCGGTCTCGCAGAGACCGCGCGGCGCCGCCGCGCGCCCGGCGGGGGCCCGCCGTCGGCGCCCGCAGGGCGACGGCGGGGCGCCCATGCATGATGGGGACGGTATTGTGGGCCCGGTCGGCGGCCCGAGGGGTCGACCCCGGGGCCCGACGGCCCGACGGCCCGCCCAAGCCCAGCCAGGCCCGGCGCGGCGGGGCGGCCGCGTCTGCCCCGCGGGTTAGCCGCCGCCCATGGGGTTGTTGCTGGTCGCGGATGGCGCTGCGCGCCGCCTTGTGCCCTTGCCGGCGCTCTGCCTCGTGGGGCGGGCGCCGGCCTGTCTGGTCCAGCTGCAGCAGCCGGTCTGCCCGGCCCACTGGCTCGAGGTGCGGTGGGGGCCCGAGGGCTGGTCGTGGCGCCCGCTGGCGGCGCTCGAGCGCACCCGAGGCAGCGGGCCCCACCGGCCCAACGGCTGGCGCGGCCTCGAGGTCACGGCCGAGCGCGGCACCCGCGTGGCGCTGGCGGGCGACGCCTACATCGAGCTGGTCGAGGGCGGTCCGCCCGAGCCCTTCGCGTGGGACTGCGCGGCGGCCCAGCCGGTGACCGGCGAGGCGCTCGAGCGGGTGGCCGAGCTGCTGGGCGGGCTGATGCTGCCCATCGCCGCCGAGGGCGATCCGGCGGCCGCGCTGCAGGACGGCGCGCTGTGGGTGCACCGGGATGGCGACCGGCTGCAGATCTTGCGCGCGCACGTGCCCGCCTCGCTGCCCGAGACCCTCGACACCCGGCTCGATCTGGGCCGGGGCGCGGTCAGCGTCGAGGTCGACCTCGGGGCCAGCGTCGCCGACCTCGTCCAGGGCAGCGCGCGGGTGCAGGTCAGCGGCCAAGCGGTGCGGACCTTCGCGCTCTACGCCCGGGCCCGGGCCGCCGATCCCGCCGGCGAGGGCTGGCTGTCGGCCAACGACGCCTGGGCGGCCTGGCTCGAGCTGGGCGGGGCCGCCGAGGCGACGGTCGAGGCGGTGTCTTGGGAGCGCACGCGGCTGCGGCAGCTGCTGCACCGGGCGCGGGTGGGCTCGGTCGAGGCCGTCTTCGCCCGGCGCAAGGTGGGCGCGTTCATCCAGATTCGTCTCGGTGACGTCATCTCTGAGGTGATCGAGCGGGGTTGAGCCGCCGGCGCAGGCGTCCGGCCCGGCGTACGGGGACGCCACAGGGGCGGGGCCTGTGCGGGGCCCAGGCCCTCCGATAGGGTGCGCAGATGCTGCACCCTGGCCGCGCGCTCTTTGGTGGACGTCTCCGCGTGCTGTCCCTCGTGCGCCGGGGCCCCGCCTGCGCGGTGTGGCGCGCCCTCGACCTGCGCGATCAGCGCGAGGTCGCCATCAAGGTCATGCCCGCCGAGGCCGGCGGTCCCCAGGCCGCAGAGCTCGAGGCCGACGCCGCCGCGCGCGTGCGGCACCCCGCCGTGGTCGAGGTGTTCGCGACTTTTGAGGAGGATGGGCACGGCTTCGTCGTGATGGAGCTGGCGTGGTGCAACCTGCAGGACGTCGTCGAGCGCTGGGGCCCGCTGGGCGCGGCCGAGGCCCGGGCGGTGGGGCGGTCGCTGGCCGGGGCGCTGGGCGCCGCGCACGCCGCCGGGGTCGTTCACCGCGACATCAAGCCCCAGAACGTGCTCGTGCGCGCCAACGGCGAGCTCTGCCTGAGCGACTTTGGCATCGCCCTCGTGCACGCCCGCGGGCAGGGCAAGACCGGCGCGCTGCTCGGCACCTTGCCGTTTATGCCCCACGAGCAGCGCCGCGACGCCCGCGACGTGCTGCCGGCCACCGACGTCTACGCCTGGGCCGTGCTGATGGCCTGGGCCCGCACGGGGGCGCTTCCGGGCGATCTCTACGTGGCCGAGGCCCAAGAGGCGCTGCGCGCCGCGCTGGCCAAGGCCGGCGAGCCCGACGGCGCCCTCGCCGACCTGCTGGTGCGCTGCGGCGCCTACAGCCCCCGGGATCGGCCCCGCGACGGGGCCGCGCTGCTGGCCGCGCTCGAGGCCGCCTGGCC
>JBJONS010000264.1:0-4308 GCA_046051725.1 Pseudomonadota bacterium
CACCGTCGAGGGCGCGCTGATCATCGACCAGAACGACACCTTGCTCAGCCTCGCCGCCCTGCAGACCCTGCAGCGGGTCGACGGCGCCCTGACCCTGACCGACAACCCGGCCTTGCCTCAATCTGAGATTGACGCGCTGCTCGCCGCTATCGACGCCTTGGGCGGCCCAGTGACCAACATTGGAAACGGGCCTTAGTTTCGGCTTCGGCTGGCTCGGCTCGAACGAACCCCAAGCGACGAGCCTCGCCCCATCCGCGGCAGCCGAGGCCTTCGCGGCGAGCCCCCTCCTCGCCCAGAGCCACCCCAACACGCGCCGACCCCGGGGGGTTTCCAAAGGGGGGCCGTTGCGCGCTGGCGCGCGGCGCATCGCCGCGCGAAGCCAGCGCGCGGGCCCCCCTTGGCGCGGGATGCAAGGGGCCGCGCAGGCCCCTTCCCCCTGGGGGTCCGGGGGCGGGGCCCGCCCCCGGCACCAAAACCCAGAATGACAGCCAAACCGCGCGAAAACCCTGACCCATCGACCCGAAAACCGGCCCAAACCAAACCGAATCAAACAAGCCCCATCAAACCAGACCAAGTCGAAGCGAAAAAACCGAAGCGAAAAACTGAAAAGCCGCGCAGCGCCAGGGGGCTGGAGCGGCCGCGCAGCGGGTCGCCCGCAGGGCGACGGAGCGGCCCCGCCGCGACCCGCGCAGGCACGCGGTCGCGGGCGCCCGCCCGCGAGGCGCCCAAGCCCCGCCCGATCCGCGCCGCAGCGTCATGTCGACCGCGCAGCTCCCCGCGGCGCCGCTGCCGGCCTCTTCGCCCTGCCACGTGCTGGGCACGCCGAGCAGCACGTCGTCTTCGCTGACCAGCACGAGCTGGCCGCCGGTCGTGTCGTCGGTCACCATCATCACCGTCGACTCGCCGAGGACCACGCGGGTGGTGAAGTCTTCGCGGCCGGACATCTCCCAGTCGCCGCCGATGACCTCGGCCTCGGGCTTGGGGTAGACCGCGACCGTGCCCGCGGCGGTGGGGATGAGGTCGTAGCGCAGCAGCAGGTCGGTGGTGTCGCCGCCGTCCGAGATGACCTGCATCCAGCCGGCGTCGTCGACCACCACGGCGTCTTGGCCCTCGATCTCGAGGCGCAGCGCGGTGATGTCCCACCAGCCGAGCGGCTCAAAACGGCAGCCGGCCAGCAAGGGCAGGACGAGCACGGGCAGCGCGCGGACGAACAGCGGGCGCGGCGTCGTTCGCATCAGAAGCTCCCCTCGACGTGCATCGACCAGGACGAGACGTTGGTCGCGAAGGGGTAGAGCGCGAGCAGCTCGGGGTCGTTGAACAGCACCGAGCCTCCGCCGCCGAGCTTGCCGTTCTTCGCCCGGGCCCGCCCCTCGACCCTCGCCGAGAAGTAGCTGCCGCCGTCGACCCCGAGGATGGGCTGGGCGGGCAGGTTCACCACGCCGACCTGGCCGAGGAAGCCCTGACCGGCCTGGCCGTCGCGGGTCTCGCGGAAGCCCTTGCTGTGCAGGCCCGCCGCGGCGAGGTGCAGCTGGCTGATCGGCCGGGTGGCCATCGCCACGCGCAGATCGACGAGCTCGGCGATGTCTTCTTGCTCGACGTGCACGGTGCGCAGGCGACCGACGCCGCCGAGCACCCCGTCGAGGCCGCTGTCGGCCGCCTCTTCGGCCACCGCGGCGGCCACCGGCGGGCCGAAGCTGAGATCACGCAAAAAGACGCTGGAGAAGCCGAGCGGGGCCAACAATTTCTTGGTCGGCATGCGCTTGCCGCCGGCCCAGAGCTGGCCGAGCCAGCCCGCGCTGCTCGACCGCACCACGCCCGAGAGGCCGAGCCCCAGGGTGTCTTCGCCGACGTCGACGTAGAGGCCCCGGCTGCCCGCCCAGCCGGCCCGGGCGTAGACGTGCTCACCTTCGTAGCGGCCGCCGGCGATCCAATCCATCGCGAAGGCGCTGGCCCCCTCTTGGGTCGACCAGCCGCGCGAGATCGGCCCCAGCATGGCGATCCCGCTCGTGTACATGGGCACCGCGCCGACCCACAGCATGCCGCGCAGGAAGGGGTTGGGGTAGGCGAGCTGGCCGAAGGTGACCGACGAGCTGTAGAACAGCCCCCACTTGCCCCAATTGCCGGCGACGCCGATGTTCCCGGCCTGCATGTCGAGCGGCCGCAGCTGCACCGCGTAGTCGCTCGGGCAGTTGGTGTTGCCCTGGGCGCTGGTGTCGCGAGTCACGACCTGCGCGGCCTTGAAGGTGAAGGTCCACTGCGCGGCGGCGACCCCGCCCCCTTCGTTTGCGCCCTTGCGCCGGGCGGCGGGGAACAGGGTGCGCTCGGCGAAGGCCGTGGCGCTCCAGGTGTTTTGGTTGGTCTGCAGCGCGTCGCGGGCGTTCTCAAAACCCGCGGTGCCGGCGATCGGGTTGCCGCCGTTGAGCTCACAGTCGGTGCCCTCGGGCCGCAAGAACCCGTCGTCTTTGGCCTGGGCGAGGCCGATCAGCAGCAGCAGCGCCGCGCTCATTGGTCACCCCCGGCGGGCTGCACCACGTAGGCGCAGCCCTCGTCGAGCGCGAGCCACGCGTCGAGATCGTCGCCCAGCTCGGCCACCGTCTCGCAGGGCAGGTTGCGGATGGTGAAGGCGCAGGAGAACAGGTCTTCGGGCGGCACCGCGCCGAGGCGCTCGTCGTCGGCGGTCCACTCGACGCAGTCGTTCTGGTCGGAGAAGTCCTCGTAGCGGGCGTTGGCCAGCTCGACGTCGCCGGTGCAGGCGTGGGTGCGGGCGGCGATGGCCCAGCCCACCTCTTTGCAGGGCTGGTCGCCGGGCATCGGCTCGATGAGCTGGCAGCCGCCGAGCGCCAGCGCGGCCAGCAGGGCAAAACGGCCCCAGGCGCGTCGGTGTGGAGAGGCGCGGTCGAGGTGGCTCATGGGAAGGTCACCTCTTCGAAGGTCTCGTTGACTTGGATCCAACCCAAGACCTCTTGGGTGGGGCCGTCCCGGAACAGCCAGACGTGGCCTTCGCCGGTGATCTGGTCGTAGCCGGCGCCGGGCTGCAGCTCGGCGTAGCGGGCCTCGACGCAGCCGCTGTCGACCCAGAGCACGTCGACGACGCCGGCGGAGTTGTTCTGCACGCGCAGGGTGTGCGTGCTGCCCGGGGTCTCTTCAGAGCAGGGCCAGTCGTCGAGCGCCGCCCCGTCCGCGCCGTCCGCGCCGTCCGCGCCGTCGCCGAGCGCGGCCGAGTCGAGCTGCAGCTCGTCGGGGATGACGGCGGGCTCGCCGCAGCCGAGCAGCGGCAGCAGCGCCAGGAGCAGGTGGGCGGCGGGGGAGCGGCGCTCAGGCATGGTCGGCCTCGGCGGCGCGCGGCGCGGGGAAGCGCTGGCCGAGGTCGGCGAGCAGGGCCTCGAGCGCGGCCTGGTCGACCAGCGAAAATGCGTCGGGCTGGTCGCTGTCGACGTCGAGGACGGCGAGCAGGTCGCCGTTGCGGTCGATCAGCGGCAGCACGATCTCGGACCGGGTGCTGCCGCTGCAGGCGATGTGGTCGGGGAAGGCGTGCACGTCGGGCACCCGCTGGGTCTGGCGGGTGCGGGCCGCCGCGCCGCAGACCCCCCGCGAGAAGTGGATGCGCAGGCAGCCGTGCCCGCCCATGTAGGGGCCCACCGCGAGGGTCTCGGGCGCGACCACGCGGTAGAAGCCGGTCCAGTCGAAGGCGGCGAAGCTGTGGTGCAGCTCGCAGACCACGGTGGAGAGGGCCGCCACGAGGTCATCTTCGCCCTCGATCAGGGCCTCGACCCGCGCGCGCACCTCGGCGTAGCGGGCGCGGCGGGCGTCGTCGGGGGCGTCGTGCGGGAGCGGGGCGTCGTGCGGGAGCGGGGCGTCCATCGGGGGCCTCCAAGGCGGAGCCTATCAGACGCCGCCGCTCAGCTCACGGCCGACCGGCGGCGGGCACGCCACAAGAGCCCGAGGCCGAGCCCGAGCAGCGGCAGCGCTGCGCCGCGCGCGGCCCGCAGCCGCCCCTCGAGGGTGGCGTGGAAGGCCCCGCGGTCGGCGAAGGTGAAGCGCGCGTCGGCCGCCGAGGCCCGGGCCGAGACCGCCGCGTCAAAGCGGGTGAGCGTGGCGCCGCCCTCGGCGGCCCCGACGTAGGTGCGCAGCGCGCCGGTCTGCAGGCTGCCGACCGCGAGCAGGGCGTCGAGGAAGGCCTCTTCAGGGTCCTGGTCGTCGATCTGCAGGCTCACGAGGTCGTCGTCGGTCCACCCGCTGAGCGTGGCCGCCGCGGGGCCCTCGACCCACCAGGTGGTCTTGAGCACGCGGTCGCCCTCCATCTGGCCC
>JBJONS010000265.1:0-3312 GCA_046051725.1 Pseudomonadota bacterium
CCGAGCTGGCGGTGGTCATCGGCCGCCGCCTCTCCCGGGCCACCCCGGCCGAGGCGCGGGCCGGCGTGCTGGGCTGGACCTGCGGCAATGACGTCACCGCGCGCGATCTCCAAAAGATCGACGGCGTTTTTGCCCGAGCCAAGGGCTTCGACACCTTCTGTCCGCTCGGGCCCTTCCTCTGCCTCGGCGCGCCGCCCGACGCGCTGCAGGTGCGCTGCCAGGTCAACGGCGTCGCCCGCCAAGACAGCGACACCCGCCAGATGGTCTTTGATTGGCTGGCGCTGGTGGTCTTCGTCAGCGACATCATGACCCTGCTGCCCGGCGACGTGATCTTGACCGGCACGCCGGCCGGCGTGGGCCCGCTGCAGGATGGCGACACGGTCGATGTCTTCGTCCAGGGCGCCGGCCTGCTGCGCAACCCGGTGACCCTGCGGTCCGACCGGGCGGCCGCGGGCCGATAGGCCGCGCGGGTCCGCCCTCCCCCTGGAGCCCGATGCGCACCCGCACCCGCAGCAGCACCCTCGCCACCCTCCTCCTGCTCCCCTGGCTGCTGCTCGCGGCGGCGCCCCCGCCCGAGCGCGCGCGCAAGGGCATGGTCGCCGCCGATCACCGCCTCGCCAGCGCGGCCGGCGCCGAGCTCATCGCGCAGGGGGGCAACGCCGTGGATGGCGTGGTGGCCGCTGCCTTGGCCGCGGGTGTCGTGCAGCCCTCGGCGAGCGGCCTGGGCGGCGGCGGCTTCGCCGTGCTGGTCGGGGCCGACGGCCAGCCCCGCGCGCTCGACTTTCGAGAGGTGGCGCCGGCGGCGGCGCACCGCGACATGTTCGTGCAGAGCGCCGATCCCAAGGCCAGCGTCGCCGGCGGGCTGGCGGTGGCCGTGCCGATGGAGGCGCAGGGCCTCGCGCTGCTGCACCGCCGCCACGGCGCCTTGCCCTGGGCCAAGGTGGTCGCCCCGGCCCAGCGCTTGGCCGCCGGGGGCTTCGAGCCCGGCGCCCACCTGCTCAAGTCGCTGGGCGGCGCCGAGGGCGAGCGGCTCGCGGCCGGGCTGTTCGGACCCGGGGTCAAGCCGACCGCGGGGGCCCGGGTGCGCCGGGCGCGCCTCGCCGCGGCCCTGAGCAGCCTGGCCCGCACCGGCGGCGAGAGCTTCCGCACCGGGGAGGTCGCGGCCGACATGGTGGACGCGGCCCGCGCCGCCGGGGGCGTGCTCACGATGGCCGACCTCGCCGCCGCCGCGCCCAAGGACCGCGCGCCGCTGGCCGGCAGCTACCGCGGCTGGACGGTGATCACGATGCCCCCGCCGAGCAGCGGGGGCGTGGTGCTGCTGCAGGCCCTCGCGGCCCTCGAGGCCTATGACCTGCGCGGGCTCGGCCACAACAGCGCCGAGTACCTGCACCTCATCGCCGAGGTCATGAAGCACGGCTTCGCCGACCGGGCGCGCCACATGGGCGACCCCGATCGCGTGACGGTGGACGTCGCGGGCCTGCTGGCCCCGGCGCGGGTCGAGGCCATCCGCCGCGCGGTGCTGCCCTCGCGGACCTTCCCGCCCGACCGCTACGGCGCGGCGGTCGACCCGGGCCGCGACGCCGGCACCCAGCACATCTCGGCCATGGACGCCGCCGGGCTGACCGTCGCCCTGACCACCACGGTCAACACGAGCTTCGGCAGCGGCGTCATCAGCCCCAAGTTCGGGGTCGTTCTGAACAACGAGATGGACGACTTTGTGGCGCGCCCCGGCGTGCCGAACGCGTTTGGCCTCGTCGGCAGCGCGGCCAACGCGGTCGCGCCGGGCGCCCGGCCGCTGTCGAGCATGAGCCCCACGGTGCTCATCGGGCCCGAGGGCCAGCGGATCGCGGTGGGCGCCAGCGGCGGGCCGTTCATCATCTCGAGCACGCTGCAGGCCATCCTCAACGTGATCGACTTCCAGATGAGCCCCAGCCGGGCGGTCGCCGAGCCGCGGATCCACCACCAGTGGCAGCCCGACGTCTTGATGCTCGACGAGGGCATCTCGGCCGACACCGCCGCCCTGCTGCGGGCCCGCGGCCACGCCACCAAAGAGCTGGCCTTCTTCTCGGCGGTCCAGCTCATCGCGACCGATGGCCCCGAGCTCATCGGCGGGGCCGACCCCCGCAAGGGCGGCTGGCCGGCCGGGGCGTGGTGAAGATCCGCGGCTGCGCGGGGTGGCTGTGCTACGCTGCAGGCGTGCCAGCGGCGCACACGGAGGGGCGATGGGTGCCTGGACACGGCGTGGGGTGCTGAAGGCCGGCGGGCTCGGCGTCGGGGCGCTGGGCCTCGGGCTCGGCGGCGCGCTGGCCCCCCGGCGCGCGCGGGCCGCGGCGCCCGCCGACCGCAAGCTGCTGTTCGTGTTCTGCCACCGCGGCTGGGACCCCGCCTTTGTCTTCACCCCGCCGGCCGGCGCGGTGCGGGCCGACAGCGGCAGCGCGGCCGCATCGGTCGCCGGGGTCGACTTCGTCGACAACCGCAACCGCCCGAAGGTCCGCCGGTTTTTTGAGCGCTGGGGCGGCGAGAGCTGCATCATCAACGGCATCGAGGTGCCCAGCATCGTGCACGAGCGCTGCCAGCGCTTGCTGCTCACCGGCTTTGGTGACGCGGGCCGGGACGACTGGCCGTCGATCCTCGCGGCGGCCGGCGGCGACAGCCTCGGCTTGCCCTACCTCGTGATGGCCGGCGTCTCGTTCACCCGCGAGCACACCGACAAGGTCGTGCGGGTCGGTGATGACGGCCAGCTCCCCCGCCTGTTGCAGGGCGCGTCCACCTCTGAGATGCGGGGCATCGCCGGGCTGCGGGGCCCGTCTGAGGCGGCGCAGGCCGCCGAGCAGGCCTATGTCCAGGGGCGGCTCGGCCGCGCGGCGCTGGGCGCCGGGGACCAGGCGGCGTGGGCGGCGGCCCAGCTCGAGGCGCTCCAGCGGGTCGACCGCCTGTCGGCCCTGCGCGGCTCGGTCGACCTGTCGGTGCCCGGTGTGGGCTGCGAGCGGGATCTGACCGACGACGCCGCGACGGTCATGACCGCGATGGAGCTCGGCCTCAGCCGCTGCGGCATGATCCAGAGCGACGGCTGGTGCAGCAACGGCTGGGACACCCACACTGGCAACGACCGCCAGGCGCTCCACTATGACGGGCTGTTCGGGTACCTCGACGAGATCATGAGCGACCGGGCCGGCCGCGTGGGCTCGACCGGACGCCCCCTCTCCGAAGAGCTCACCATCGTCGTGCTCAGCGAGATGGGGCGGTCGCCGAGCCCGAACTCGGCCGGCGGCAAAGACCACTGGCCCTACACCTCGGCCCTGCTGATCGGGG
>JBJONS010000266.1:0-15007 GCA_046051725.1 Pseudomonadota bacterium
CTGCGCGCGGCGCGGCGGGCGCGGACCGCGCCGGTCACCGCCTCGCGCGCGGCAGGGAGCGCAGGGGGGCGCAGCCGTCGGCGCAGCCGACCGAGCGCAGCGACGCCCCGCAGCGCCCGACCCCGGCGCGCCGCGCCGGGGGGCCGCCCCGCCGCGCCAGGCCCCCGAGGAGGGCTTAGGGCTCGGTGATCGGGTCGGGGAAGCGGGTGCCCGGGGGCGCCTTGAGCTGGTTGATGAACAGCGGGCTGACCGCCGGCTCGAAGAAGGGGCCGCCGCCGACCGGCACGCGCACCGACATGTTGATCACCGGCTGCATCGGCTTTTTCATGCTCAACATCATGTTCGAGAAGGCCTCGTCTTGGATGTTGGGCAGGGGGCGGATGGCGACGCGCAGGTCGTAGGGCGCGGCGATGTTGTCGGCCAGCTCGGTCAAGCGGGCGGCGGTTGGGCTGTCGCCGAGGTCTTTGGCCAGGGCCCGGGCGAAGCTGAGCGCGTCGGGGCCCATGGTGCCGGCGGGCACGCGCACCAAGAAGGTGCGGTGCATCTGGATGCCGGTCAGGATCGCGCCCAGCGCCGGCACGTTGAAGGGCACCAGCGCGGCCCGGGTCATGTCTTCGGGCATCGGGTCTTCGCTGGCCATCACCAAGTACGAGGTCTTGATGAGGATGCCCCGCTGCCAGCGCAGCGAGGGCAGACGCGCGGTCTGGTTGCCGTTCTCGTCCTTGACCATCCAGCTCAGCGTGCCCTCGACCTCGCCCTGGCTGCGGTACCAGGCCTGCAGGTGGGTCGGCATGTCGTTGATCGGCACCTTCGGCGGGATCACCGCCGGCTTGCCGGGCAGCTTGCGGCCAAAAAGCTCGCGCAGGGCCGGGGTCAGGGTCACGCCGAGGCTGACCCAGCGGGGGTCGACGCCCTCGATGGGCCGGTCGGGGCCCTCGCCGAGCAGCAAGATGGGCTCGTCGGGCTCTTGGAGCTTGGGCCACTGGCCGATCTCGTAGGGCATCACGACGATGTGGGCGCCGTCGGACTCTTCTTCGGCGAACTGCCCGAAGACCTTCACCGACGAGAAGCCGGCCTGGATGAGGATGTCGCGCACCCACTGCATCATGCGCTCGTGGGTGAGGCTGAGCATCACGCGGGTCTGGACATAGGGGTTCATGCGTACCTCGAAGGGGACGGACGGGCGGGCCCGTTCGGGGAGATCGGGCCGCATCCTCGCACGGGCGGGCCTAGCCCACGTCGAAGCGCGCGAACTCCATCGTGAACTGGCCCCGACCGCGGGTCATGCTGCGCAGATCGGTGGCGTAGCCGAGCAGCCGGTGCAGGCCGCACTCGCCGAGGATGGTGCTCGTGCCCATCTCGCTCTCTTGGCCCGAGATCGACGCGCCGCGGCTCTGCAGGTCGCCGAGCACCGAGCCCACGTTCTCGTCAGGCACGATGACCTCGACGCGCATCCGGGGCCGCAGCACCTCGCCGCCCGCCGCGGCGATCGCCTCGCGGACCGACTGGGAGGCCGCGATGCGCAGGGCCTGGGGCGTGCTCATCTCGGCGAAGAGCTCGACCTCATCGAGCTCGACCCCGACGTCTTGCAGCGGCGCGCCCTCGCGCGGGCCGGCCATGGTCGCGTCGTGCACGCCGGCCTGCAGCGCGGCGAGCTGGGCTGGGGTCAGGACCGCGCCGGGCGGCGAGACCTTGGGCTTGCACTTCTCTTCGTTGCCAGCGTCGCGGTCGCGGGCCCAGGCCCGGGCCACGCAGCGGGCCTTGAGCGTGACGGTCTCTTGGCCCATGTGCAGCTGGCGGTCGACCAGGGTGTCCGAGCGCCCCTTGCCCGCCACGGTCTCGCGGGTCATCACGAGCGGCTTGCCGGCGCGGATCTTGAGGCCGTACTCGCGCTCGATGCGCTCAAAGAGGATCTGCAGGTGCAGCTCGCCCATGCCGCGCAGGATGCGCTGGCCGGTGTCTTTGTCGTCGACGAAGCGCACCGTCGGGTCCTCTTCGCAGATCTTCTCGAAGACCTCGGTGAGCTTCTCTTCTTCTTTGGCGCTCATCGGCTCGACGGCGAGGCCGAGCACCGGCTCTTTGGCGTCGATGCGCTCGAGCAGCAGCTCGGGGCCCTCGGTCGACAGGATGGTGTCGCCGGTCGTCGCCCAGCGCACGCCGGCGAGCAGCACGATCTGGCCCGCGCTGGCCAGCTCGATCTTCTTCTTGTTGCCGGCGTCGACCGCGAAGAGGCGGGCGACCCGCTCGGCCTTGGCGCGGCCGCCGATGCGGATCTCTTGGCCCGGCTCGATCTGGCCCCGGTAGATCCGGATGAAGACGTGGCGGCGGCCCTCCCACATCTGGACCTTGAACGCCAGGGCGACCAGGTCGCCCTCGGGGCTCATCTCGACGAAGGCCTCTTCTTCGGCGCCGCCGACCACCTTGGCGATCGCCGCCGGGCGCTCGAGCGGGTTGGGCAGCAGCTTGAGCGCGCCGTCGAGCAGCGGCTGGACGCCCCAGTTGCGCAGCGCGCTGCCGCCGAAGACCGGCTGGATCTTGCGGTTGATGGTGGCCTTGCGCAGCGCGGCCCACAGCTGGGCCTCGTCGACCTCTTCACCGCCGAAGACCGCGTCTTCGAGGCCGGGATCGGCCTCGGCGGCGGCGATGAGCATGGTCTCGCGGTGGCGCTGCATCAGCTCGGTGAGCTCTTCGGGGACCGGCCCGCGGCTCACGTGCTCGCCGTTGTCGCCCGAGAAGCTGACCAGCTCTTGTTTGACCAGATCGATGACCGCGAGGCGCTCGGGCACCGGCACGCAGACGGGCACCGGGTGGCCGCCGAGCCGGCGCTCGACCGCGCTCATCGTGCGGTCGAGGTCGGCGCCGGGGCGATCCATCTTGTTGACGAAGATGATGCGGGGCACGTCAAAGCGGCTCGCCTGGCGCCAGACGGTCTCGGTCTGGGGCTCGACCCCGCGCACGCCGTCCATGACGATGACCGCGCCGTCGAGCACGCGCATCGCCCGCTCGACCTCGATGGTGAAGTCGACGTGCCCGGGCGTGTCGATGACCTGGAAGGTGTGGTCATTCCACGGGCACTGGGTCACGGCCGCGCCGATGGTGATGCCGTGGGCCTTCTCTTCGGCCATAAAGTCCATCGTCGCGGCGCCGTCGTGCACCTCGCCGATCTTGTGGCTCGCACCCGTGTAGTAGAGGATGCGCTCGGTCAGCGTGGTCTTGCCGGCGTCGATGTGGGCCGCGATGCCGATGTTGCGGACGGTCTCGAGGTTGATGTGGGGTTTCGCCGCCTTCTTCGCCACGATGTCCTCCGCGGGGGGCGCGGCCCCGCCACGGTGGCGGGGGCTGCTGCGCCGTTTTGGCGGTCCGACCGCCGGGCCGGCGGGCTAACCCGGCGCCTGGGGCCGAGTCCGGCCTGCGTGTGGGGATGCGGTGACAGCGGGGGAGGAGGGGGTCCCGCGGCGGGCCGCGCTGGATAGCGGCCCGGCGAGACCCTGGAGGTGGGATGGGCGGCATCTTGTTGTTGGAAGATGGGCGCAGCTTTGAGGGCGAGGCCTTCGGTGCCCGCGGCAGCCGCGTCGCTGAGGTCGTCTTCAACACCGCGATGACCGGCTACCAAGAGGTCCTCACCGACCCCTCGTACCGGGAGCAGATCGTGGTGATGACCACGAGCCACGTGGGCAACACGGGCGTCAACGGCGAAGACCCTGAGTCTGAGGCCATTCACGTCAGCGGCTTCGTGGCCCGGCGCTTCTCGCGCCTGCACAGCAGCCACCGGGCGACCGGCGGCCTCGAGCAGGCGCTCAAGCGCGCCGGGGTGCCCGGCCTGCACGGCATCGACACCCGGGCGCTGGTGCGCCACATCCGCGACAAGGGCGCGATGAAGGCCGTCATCAGCACCGACGGCCAGAGCATCGAGGCGCTCGGCACCCTGCTCGACACCTGGCCGGGGATGGAGGGGCGCGCGCTGGCCGGCGAGGTCTGCACGCCGACCCCCTACGTCTACCACCAGCCCAGCGCCCCCCGGGCCCGGGTGACCGTGGTCGACGGCGGCTGCAAGCGCAACATCCTGCGCCTGCTCGCCGAGGCGAACTGCGCGGTGCGGGTCGAGCCGATCACGGCGTCGGCCGCCGACTGGATGCGCGACGCCGACCTCATCTTCTTGAGCAACGGCCCGGGTGACCCCGCTGCGCTGACCGGGGCCATCGCCGAGCTCAAGCAGGTGGTCGGCGCCATGCCCGCGGTCGGCATCTGCCTCGGCCACCAGCTGCTCGGCCTCGCCATCGGCGCGACCACCTACAAGATGCCCTTTGGCCACCGCGGCGCGAACCACCCGGTCAAAGACCACGAGACCGGCCGGGTCGAGATCACGAGCCAGAACCACGGCTTCTGCGTTGACCGGGGCGGCATCGAGGCCGCCGGCGGCGTGGTGACCCACACCAATCTCAACGACGGCACGGTCTCGGGCTTCCGGCACGACGGCCTGCGCGTGATGGGCGTGCAGTTCCACCCCGAGGCCTGCCCGGGCCCGCGCGAGGCCAGCCACCTCGTGCTCGACCGCTACCTGCGCTTCGCGGGGGTCTGAGCCGAGCCCTGCAGGCCTGCGGTGCGCGCGCCATGTGCGGCGATCAGCCCGCCTGCGGGGCCGGCGCGCGAGGTGCAGCGCCTGAGCTTCCGCGCCGGAGGGTCCGCGCGCGAAGTTCAGCGCTCGAGGCGCAGCTCGCCGCGCAGGCCGCCGGCCTGCTCGGGGTAGGCGAAGGTGCAGTCACCGACCAGCACGGTGTCTTCGCCCTCAAGCCGGCCGGTGAGCGTGAGATCGAAGGCCACGGTCGCGTCGGTGGCCGCCGACTCGGCCACCCGCAGCGGGGCGCGCAGCTCGACGCTGCTGTCGGCGCGGTCGCCGTCCATCTCGCCGACGAACGCGCTGCCGTCGTACATGTCGACGGTGAGCTCGCCCTCGAGGGTGGCGCCCTCGCCGTCGGCCACGTTCACCGTGATCGCGCTGCTGTAGCCGTAGCGCGCGTCTTGGAAGTCGCAGCTGCCGACCCACTCACCAGAGAGGTCCGAGGCGCAGCCGCTGAGCGCGGCGGCAGAGAGGAGGGCGGGGGCGAACAGGCGGCTCACGGGGGCTCCTTGCCGAGGGATGCGGCAAGTTCGCCCCGGGGCCCGCCCCTGTCAAGGCGCCCCCCTGGCCGCGCGCCGTGGCTCGGGTAGCCCGCGGGGGCCGGCCCGCGGGGGCCGCGGGGGGCGGCGATGTCGGGGGCGTTCGACTGGCGGTTGTTGGGCTTCTTGCTGTTCGTGATGAGCGTGCAGGTCAGCGGCTTCGTCTACCTGCACCGGCGCCTGCGCGCGGCCGCCGCCACGCTGGCGCCCCGGGCGGCCCCGGCGCTCAAGTGGGTGGTCGGCGCGCTCTTTCTGCTGCAGATGCTCAGCTTCTCGCTCACCCGCAGCGGGCTCTCGGGCCCGGTGGCCGGGGTGCTGTTCTGGTCGGCCTACGTGCTCTTTGGCGTCGTGGCGCTGGTCTTTGTCGGGACCCTGCTGATCGACGCCGCCAGCGGCCTGGCCACGCTGGCCGAGCGGGCCGGGCTCACCGGCGCCCCCGATCCAGGCCGGCGCGCCCTGCTGCGCAGCTGGGCCCAGCTCGGCGTGGTCGGGGTCAGCGGCGCGCTGACCGCCGGGGGCTACCGGGCGGCGACCCGCGTGCCGGCGGTCACCGAGGTCGAGGTGCCGATCACCGGCCTGCCGCCGGCCCTGCACGGCTTCCGCATCGCCCAGATCAGCGACGTGCACATCGGACCGACGATCAAGGGGCCGTGGCTGCAGAAGGTGGTCGACGTGATCAACGGTCTCGACGTGGATCTGGTCGCGGTGACCGGGGATCTGGTCGACGGCGACGCCGACGCCTTGGCCGACGACGTCGCGCCGCTGGGCACGCTGCGGGCCCGCCACGGCGCCTTCTTTTGCACGGGGAACCACGAGTACTACAGCGGCGTCGACGCGTGGGTCGCCGCCGTGGCCGGCCTCGGCCTGCGCCCGCTGCTCAACGCCCACCAGCTGCTCGACCACGACGGCGCCCGGGTGCTCGTCGCCGGCGTGACCGACCGCTCGGCCCACCGGGTGCGGCCCGATCACGCCAGCGACCCCGCCCAGGCCATCGCCGGCCGGGACGCCGACGGCGACCTGCGCCTGCTGCTCGCCCACCAGCCGCGCAGCGCCTACCCCGCCGCCGCGCTCGACTTCTTCCACCTGCAGCTCAGCGGCCACACCCACGGCGGCCAGTTCGCGCCCTTCTCCTTCTTCATTGGGTTGTTTCAGCCGTTTGCGGTCGGCCTGCACCGGCTCGGCTCGATGTGGATCTACACGAACCGGGGCACGGGCTACTGGGGTCCGCCCAACCGCCTGGGCTCGCCTTCAGAGATCACCTTGCTGCGGCTGATCCCCGGGGACTGAGGCCGGGCGTCGCGCCGCGGCCGCCAAGGCGCAGACCGCAGCCTCTGGCAGACGGGGAAGGGCTTGTTGAGGACCGCCTGCAGCGCGCTGTCTTCGGTGGTTGCAGAGCCGTAACGATGGGCGGGGAGAGAGGGCGTTAGCTGCGCCGACCCCTTTGACCCCACGTGGGAGCGCCCATGCCTGCCCGTCAGGACATCAAGAGCATCCTCGTCCTCGGCTCCGGCCCCATCATCATCGGCCAGGCCTGTGAGTTCGACTACTCCGGCTGTCAGGCGTGCAAGGCGCTGCGGAAGCTCGGCTACCGCGTCATCCTGCTGAACTCGAACCCCGCGACCATCATGACCGACCCGGACATGGCGGACGCGACCTACATCGAGCCGCTGACGCTCGAGTTCGCACGCCAGGTCATCGCCCGCGAGCGCCCCGACGCGGTGCTGCCCACCGTCGGCGGCCAGACCGCGCTCAACCTGGCGATGGACCTGCACAAAAGCGGCACCCTGGTCGAGTTCGGCGTCGAGCTCATCGGCGCGCGCCCGGACGCCATCGAGGTCGCCGAAGACCGGCAGCTGTTCAAAGAGCGCATGATCGAGATCGGCCTGCGGGTGGCCCCGAGCGGCGTCGCCCACACGCTGGCCGAGGCCGAGGCGCTGCTGCCGATGGTCGGCCTTCCGGCCATCATCCGCCCGGGCTTTACGCTGGGCGGCGAGGGCGGCGGCGTGGCCTACAACCTCGACGAGTTCCGCGAGATCGTCGGCCGCGGGCTTGAGCTCTCGCCGATCCACCAGCTGCTCATCGAGAAGTCGATCTTGGGCTGGAAAGAGTTCGAGCTCGAGGTCATGCGCGACCTCGACGACAACTCGATCATCATCTGCTCGATTGAGAACTTCGACCCGATGGGCGTGCACACCGGCGACAGCATCACCGTCGCCCCGGCCCAGACCCTGACCGACCGCGAGTACCAGACGCTGCGCGACCAGGCGCTCGCGGTGCTGCGGGCGGTGGGCGTCGAGACCGGCGGCAGCAACGTGCAGTTCGCGGTCAACCCGGCCGACGGCGAGGTCATCGTCATCGAGATGAACCCGCGGGTCAGCCGCAGCAGCGCGCTGGCCAGCAAGGCGACCGGCTTCCCGATCGCCAAGATCGCCGCGCAGCTCGCGGTCGGCCTGCGCCTCGACGAGATCAAGAACGACATCACCCGCAAGACGCCGGCCAGCTTCGAGCCCACGCTCGACTACGTGGTCTGCAAGATCCCGCGCTGGAACTTCGAGAAGTTCCGCGGGGTCGACCGCACGCTGGGCACCCAGATGAAGTCGGTCGGCGAGGCGATGGGCGTGGGGCGCACCTTCCAAGAGGCCCTGCTCAAGGCCATCTCGAGCCTCGAGGGCGGCTACGCCAGCGCCGCGGGCTGGTCGGACGAAGAGCTGCGCGAGCGCATCTCGATCCCGACGCCCGACCGCCTGCCCGCCATCTTCGAGGCGCTGCGCCGGGGCATGGACCCCACCCACATCCACCAGCTCAGCCAGATCGACCGCTGGTTCCTCACCGAGCTGCAGGACATCGTCGCGGTCGAGCAGGCCCTCGACGGCCGCTTCCTGTCGACCATCTCGCCCGAAGAGCTGCGCCGGGCCAAGCGCATGGGCTTCCCCGACGAGCACCTTGCGAGCATCCTCGGCACGACCGAGGCCATGATCACCGCCCGTCGCCGGGCTGACGGCAACCACCCGGTCTACAAGCGGGTCGACACCTGCGCCGCCGAGTTCGAGAGCCACACGCCCTACCTCTACAGCAGCTACGAGGACGAGGACGAGGCCGGCGACGAGACGCGGCCGCGGGTCGTCATCCTCGGCAATGGCCCCAACCGGATCGGCCAGGGCCTCGAGTTCGACTACTGCTGCTGCCACGCCGCCTTCGAGATCCACGACCAGGGCCTCTGCAGCGTGATGGTCAACTGCAACCCCGAGACGGTCTCGACCGACTACGACACCAGCGACAAGCTGTACTTTGAGCCGGTCACCGCCGAGCACGTGGGCGAGGTCCTGCGCCGCGAGCAGCCCCGGGGCGTCATCCTGCAGTTCGGCGGCCAGACCCCGCTCAAGCTGTCGCACAAGATCGGGCCCATCCTCGGCACGAGCGCCGACGCCATCGACGTCTGCGAAGACCGCGAGCGCTTCAACAAGCTGCTCGGCACGCTGGGCATCCGCCAGCCCGAGGGCGCGATGGTCCACACCCGCGAAGAGGCCTTCGCCGCCGCCGCCCGCCTCGGCTTCCCCCTGCTGGTGCGGCCGTCCTACGTGCTCGGCGGCCGGGCGATGGCCATCTGCTACGGCGAGGACGACTTTGTCGCCGCGCTCGACGAGGCCCTCGAGGTCAGCGAGAAGCACCCGGTGCTGATGGACCGCTTCCTTGAGGGCGCGGTCGAGTACGACGTCGACGTGCTCAGCGACGGCGAGGACGTCTTCGTCGCCGGCGTGATGGAGCACATCGAAGAGGCGGGCATCCACTCGGGCGACTCGGCCTGCGTGCTTCCGGCCGCGGCGCTCGGCGAGGCCCAGCGCGCCGAGATGGTCAGCGTGGTCACCCGGGTGGCCAAGCGCCTCGGCGTCATCGGCCTGATGAACGTGCAGTTCGCCGTCAAAGATGGCGTGGTGTACGTCATTGAGGTCAATCCCCGCGCGAGCCGCACCATCCCCTATGTGGCCAAGGCCACCGGCCTGCCCTTGGTCCGCCTCGCCACCCGGCTCTGCCTCGGGGCCAAGCTCAAGGACCTCGGCCCGCTGGTGCCCAACCTCGGCGGCATGCACTTCATCAAGGCCCCGGTCTTCCCCTGGCGCCGCTTCAACGTGCAGGACGTCATGCTCGGGCCCGAGATGCGCAGCACCGGCGAGGTGATGGGCGTGGGCCGCAGCTTCGGCGAGGCCTACGCCAAGGCGCTCATCGGCGCCGGCATGAAGCTGCCCACCCACGGCGGCTGCTTCCTGAGCCTGCGCGACGCCGACAAGGCCCACGCCGGCGATCTGGCGGCGGCGCTGCACGCGCAGGGCTTCCACCTGCTGGCCACCGCGGGCACCGCCGCGGCCATCCTCGCCGCCGGCGTGCCGGTCGAGGTGGTGCACAAGGTGCGCGAGGGCCGGCCCGACATCCGCGATCACGTGCGCAACGGCCGCGTGCAGCTCATGATCAACACGCCGATGGGCCGCAAGGGCGTCCAAGACGAGGCGGCGGTGCGCCTGGCCGGCCTGCGCTTCGGCGTGCCCTGCATCACCACGCTGCGGGCCGCCCGGGCGGTCATCGAGGCGGTGCGCGCCTTGCGGGCCGACAAGCTGCAGGCCGTCTCGATGCAAGAGCTGCGGCCGGCCCCGCGCGCGTGAGCGGGGCCGCCCCCGCCGCGCCCCTGCTGCTCATCGGCGACGTGCACGGCTGCGCCGACGAGCTGGCCGCGCTGATCGACCAGGCCCGGCCCTGCCAGCCCGTGCTGGTCGGCGACCTCTACACCAAGGGGCCCGACGCCCCCGGCGTCTGGCGCATCGTGCAGGCCGAGGGCGCGCGGGCGGTGCTCGGGAACCACGACCAGTGGCTGCTCGAGCACCCGTCTGAGGCCCTGGCCCTCGGCCTGCCCCTGGCCGCCCTGCACGCCCTCGCCGCCCTGCCCCTGACCCTCGAGCTCGGCGGGATCACCGTCGTGCACGCGGGGCTGCACCCGGTGGAGCGCGTGGCGGGCACCGGCCGCCGCCTCGCCACCACCGTGCGGCGCTGGCCCGATGACCGCGACCGCGCCGCTCCCTTCTGGTGGGAGCTGCTCGGGCCGGGCCCGCTGGTGGTCTACGGCCACGACGCCGCCCGCGGGCTGCAGGACCACCGGCCCCGCAGCCTCGGCCTCGACACCGGCTGCGTCTATGGCGGCCAGCTCACCGGCTACCGCGTGCAGCCCGATGATCCGCTCGGGGGCAGCCTGCTCTCGGCGCCGGCGGCCCGCGCCTACCGCCCGGTCGAGCGGGGGCAGCCCGGGCTCGGCTGGCGGGGCTGAACGCGCTCTGGCGCGTCGTCCTCGGCGGGTAAGCGACGCGCCTCAGCCCGCGGCCTCGGCCAGCGCGGCGGCCCGCCCTGCGGCCCGGTGGTCGGCGTGGCGCCAGGCCCAGGTGGAGAGGGCCTCGACCGCCGCCCGGGCGTCCTGGGGCTTGCCCAGGCGGAGCGCCCGCCAGCCGCCAAAGGCCAGGGCCAGCATCTGCAGATCGACGTGCTGCGCGCCATCGGCGGCGTGCGCGGCGTAGCGCCAGGCCGCTGCGGCCTCGCCCACCGAGGCCTGGCGCAGCAGGGTCGCCGCCGCCGACAAGGGCGCGCACTCGCTGACCTCGGCGGCCTGCTGGGCCTCTTCGGCGCACTTGGCCGCCTCGGGCCAGGCGCGCCGCAGCAGGGCCGCCTCGCCGCGGAGCAGGGCGGCGCGGGCCACCGCCGGGGTGGCCGGACCGGGCCGCGGCGCGGGCGGCGGACCGGGGTCGGGGCCGCCGAGGCAGAGCTGCAGCTCGGCCCGGGCGCACCACCCCTCGCGGATCCGCTCGGCGCCGCAGGGGGGCAGCGGCCGGGCGGCCAGCTCGGCGGCCGCCGCGCGCTCGCCGCCGCGGGTCGCGAGGCGCAAGCTCAGGGTGGTCCACCGGGCCACCGGCTCGGGCGGGGTGCGGGCGCCGAGCCGGGCGTGCGCCGAGATCAGCAGGCGGCGCGCGGTGTTCGCCTCGCCCTGCTCCAGCGCCAGGGCCGCGCGGCCGGTCTCGACCGCGAGCCAGCCGCCGCCGTGCACGTCGGCGAGGGCCAAGGCGAGATCAGGCTCGCGCAGCGCCGCCTGCAGCTGGCGCAGATCGTCCTCGGCGGCGTCGATCAGGCCCCGCCCGGCCCGGGCGCGGGCGCGGCTGAGCAGCAAGCGCAGCCGCAGCGGGGCGGGCAGTGCCGGGGTCTGCAGCGCGCCCTGCACCTCTTCTTCGGCGAGGCGGAACAGCCCGCGCGCCTCGGCCACCCGCGCCCGGGCGTCGGCGGCCAGCGGGGCCGCCCAGGGCGCGCGGCAGCGGCGGGCCGCCTCGCCGAGGCCGTGCACGGTGGCGTCCAGCTCGTCCTCTCGGCCGAGATCGACGAGCAGGTGGGCCAGGGCCGCGCCCGCCCGCAGCGCGACCTCGGGCGGGGTCTCCGGCGCCCGGCACAGCGCGGTCCACCGGCGCAGCGCCTGGGCCCGGCCCGCCCGCTGCTCGAGGCGGCACTGCAGCAGCGCGACCAGGGCCTGGTCCTCGGGGCTCTGGGCCCGGCGCATGGCCTGGTCGACCAGATCGGCGCGCAGCGGGCCATCTCCGAGCAGGGAGAGCTCGGCGCGGCTCCAGGCGAGGGTGAAGCGGCGGCTGCGGTAGACCGGGTCCTTGGGGTCGCGGGCGAGGTGGTCGACGAGGTGCAGCAGCTGGCGCGCCTCGGCGAGCTGCCCGGCCTCGAGCGCGGCGGCGGCGGCGAGGATCGCGGGCCCGCGGGCGGCCGCCGGTCGGTGCCCGCGCGCCCGGTGGCGGGCCTCGGGCGCCCGTCCGAAGACCCCCGGCCAGCCCTTGGCGATCGCGTCGGCGAGGGCGTCCTCGGCGGCTTGCAGGTCGGGCAGCAGGGCCCGGGCTTGGGCGGCGAGGCCGGCGTGCCGCAGGCTCCACCGGTCCTCGCTCACCTGCCAGAGCAGGCCCGCCCGCTCCCAGGCCGCGCGCGGGCCCAGGGCGTCGATGACCGCGGTGGGCACGGCCTCGCTGAGCAGGCCCAGCGGCAGGGCGTCGGCGCTCAGCGCGGGGTTGTTCGCCGGATCGACGTGCCGGTGGGCCAGCTCGGTCGCCCGCTGCGGAGAGCCCCCCTCGACCGGCGGGGCCGCCCCCGGCGCGAGCGCGGTGAACAGCTCGGCGAAGGGCCCGGCCGGCAGGTCGCCGAGCGGCAGGCGCTGGACCCCGGGCGCGTCTCGCAGGCGGCGCAGCCAGGTGCGCGCGTCGACGGCGACCCGTTGCTCGTCGACGATCGCCAGCGTGTGCACCGGGCCCTGGCAGTGGCGGGGCAGGGCCGCCAGCAGCTGCAGCGTGAGCGCGTCGGCCAGCTCGAGGTCCTCGACCGACAGCACTAGCGGATGCGCCGCGGCCGCCCGCGAGAGGGCGCGGGCCACCGCCTGGCACAGCTCGGCCACCTCGGGCACGCCGGCGGCGAGGCCGGCGCTGGGCGGACCGGGCAGCCCCGGCCAGGCGGCGCGCAGGGCGGCGGCGTCGGGCCCGAGCACCCGGGCCTGCTCGGCGGGGTCGTCGGGGCGGGACAGCAGCTGCCGCAGCAGGTCTTCGGCGGCGGCGCCCGGTCGATCCCGGCCCGCCACCACGCGGAACACCCGCGCCCCGCGCACGGTGGCCCGGCGGTGCACCTGCTCGACCAGGCGGCGGCGGCCGCTTCCCGAGGGCCCCTCGATGAAGGTGAGCGAGGGCTGCTCGCCCAGGGCCCGCTCGAGCAGCGTCGACAGCTCTCTCTCGCGGCCGACGAAGACCGGGCAGGTCGGCGGGGCGGCCGGGGCGCTGAGCAGCGCCGGGTCGGCCAGCGCGGCGGCCAGCGCGGCCATGCTCGGCCGATCCTCGGGGTAGAAGGCGCAGCAGCGCTCGAGCAGGGCGCTGAGCGCCGGCGGCACCCGGGGCTCGGACAGGGCCGCCGGCGGGATGCGCTGCAGGCACTGCAGCGAGACCCAGGCGCCGGGGCGGTCGGGCGTGCGCCGCGAGCCGAGGATGCCCTCGTAGAGCATCAAGCCGAGCGCGAAGACGTCGACTGTGGGCCCGGTGGGCAGCCCCGCGACCTGCTCGGGGGCCATGAACGGCAGGGTGCCGAGCACCGTGCCGGGGCGGGTCCAGCGCTCGGCGCCGAAGGGCAGCTGCACCACGCCAAAGTCGAGCACGGTCGGCGCGCCGTTGGCGTCGACCAGCACGTTGGTGGGCTTCAAGTCGCGGTGGACGAAGCCCTCGCTGTGCAGCGCGGCCACCGCGGTGGCGAGGCGGGCGCCGAGCCGGCAGGCCAAGCGGCACCGCAGGCTGATCTCGGCGGGCTCGCGCACGACGTGGGTGAAGCGGCGCCCCTCGACCACATCCATCGTGTACCAGGGCGTGCCCTCGTGCAGGCCGGCCTCGTGCACCCGCACCACGCCCGGCACGCGGACGGTGCGCAGCAGCTCAAACTCGCGGCCGAAGCGCTGGGTCTGCTCGCGGTCCTCTGAGTTGGCCAGCTTGAGGGCCACCGGGCCGGCCGGGCGGCTGGCGTGGGGCGGCGCGTCGGGGGCGGCCTCGGCCTGCCAGACCACCGCGGCGCCCCCGCGGCCGAGCTCGCGCTGCAGCAGGTAGGGCCCGATCCGGTCGCCGGCCTTGAGGGGGAGGTCCTTGCGCACGCGGCCCTCAGCGCTTTCGCGGGGTGGGAGGGGCCGGCGGCGCGGGGTCACCGGCGTCGGTGTGCAGGCCCGCCTCGACCTCGGCGATCTTGGCCTGCAGCGCGGCGTCTTGGACGACCAGCTCGGCGGCGAGGGCCTGGACCTGGGCGATGCGGGCCGCCCGGACCTCGGGGCTGGCGTCGGCCTCGGCCCGGGCCGCGTCGGCCAGCGCGGTGATCTCGTTGGCCTTGGCCGCGATGGCCTCAGCTTCGGCGGCCAGGGCGGTCAGCGCGGCGGCGCGCTGGCGGGCCGGGCTGTCGGCGGGCGCCGGGCCGTCGCCGCCCACCGCGCAGGCGGCGAGGCAGAGGGCGAGGGGAGCGGAGGCCCATGGGCGGGAGGAGAGGCGGCGCATGCGGCGCGCCTATCGCCGGCGGTGCAGCCGGGCAGGGCGCGGGCGGCGGGCTATCGGCCGGGCGGAGGTGCCATGGCCCCGACCCCGCCTGCGCTGCGCGCGATCGCCCCCGAAGAGCACCCGGCCTCGGCGCTGTATCGCCTGATGATCGGCATGATCACGCCGCGGCCCATCGCCTGGGTCGGCACCCGCGGGGCGGACGGCGTCGACAACCTCGCCCCCTTCTCGTTCTTTATGGGCGTGGGCAGCGCCCCGCCGATGGTCGCCTTCTCGGTGGCCCGCGGGCCCGGCGGCGCCCTCAAAGACACCGCCCGCAACCTGCTCGAGCAGCGCGCCTGCACCATCACCCTGCCGCAGGCCGAAGACATCGCCCAGGTCGCCGCTTCGGGCGCGGCGGCCCCGCCCGAGCTCTCGGAATTCGCGCTGCTCGGCCTCGAGAAGCAGCAGGCCGCGCGGGTCGCCGCCTGCTGGCCGGCCGGCGCCCGCCTCGTGATGGAGGGGCGCCTGCACAGCCACCTCGACCTGGGCAGCACGCACCTCTTTGTGGTCGAGATCGTGCTCTTCCACGTGGACCCCGGGCTGCTGCGGTCCGACGACCCGCCCCTGGTCTCGGGCGCGGCCAACCAGCCCCTCTCGCGGCTGGGCGGGGCTGACTATGGCCTGCCTGGCGCCATCTCCAGCGTCCCGATCCCCTCTCTTGAGGCGCTGCTGCGGCGCGCCGCGCCGGAGTCCCCATGAGCCGAGCCCTCCCCTCCCGCCCGCGC
>JBJONS010000267.1:0-13496 GCA_046051725.1 Pseudomonadota bacterium
CTTCGTCGTCCGCTCTGCCCATCGGGCCGGCCGCGCCCGCCCCCGCCGAGGCCGCGCCGCCGCCGACCCCCGCCGAGCAGGCCCGGGCGCACCTGATCGACCGCGTGGGGCGCCTCGCGGCCCTGGTCGAGGACCGCATCGAGACCCTCGGCGCGCGGGCGGCGCGGGCCCAGCGGCGCGCGACGGCGGTGGGCGGCGCGCTGGCCGGCATCTCGCTGCTGCTCAGCGGCCTGCTGTCGGTGGGCGCGCTCAACACGCTGCGGCCGGTGAGCGAGCTGGTCGCCCAGGTGCTGCGGCAGCGGGCGGCGGGCACGCCCGGGCGGGTCGAGCTGCGGGCCGAGGGGGAGCTCGCCCTGCTCGCCCGCGAGTGGAACGCGATGGCCGAGGCGGTGGCCGAGCGCGACCGCCGCCTCAAAGAGCGGGCCGAGGTGCTCGACCGCCTGAGCCTGCGCCTGCGCAGCGTGCTCGACACCATCCAGGTCGGCATCGTGGTGGCCGAGGGCGGAGCGGCGGTGGTGGTGAACCCCGCGGCGCGCCGCTTGTTCTTGGCCAGCGAGGGCGGGAACCTGCCGGCCGAGCTGCGGGGCCTCGGGGCGGGCCGGGTCGAGGCCCTGGCGGTGGGCGCGCGGCTCATCGACGTCGAGGTCGTTCCCTATGGACCGCGGGGGCTTCTTTTCGTCGGCGAGGACGTCACGGCCCGCATCCGCGACCGCGAGCGCCTCGCCCGCAGCGAGCGGCTGGCCCTGGTCGGCCAGATGCTCGCCCAGATCACCCACGAGGTCCGCAACCCGCTCAACGCGATGAGCCTGCACGCCGAGATCTTGTGCGATGAGCTGACCGACGCCGAGCAGCTCGACATGATGCGCACCATCACCGGCGAGATCCGCCGGATCGAGGCGGTCACCGGCCGCTACCTCGAGCTGAGCCGCGGCCGCCGGCCCGAGCTGGGCCTGTCCGAGCCGGCCGCGCTCTGCGCCGAGGTGCTGCGGGTCGAAGAAGAGGCCCTGCGCCGGGCGGGGCTGCGGGCCAGCCTGCGCGCTTCGGGCCCCGCCGGGCCGGTCGAGCTCGACGCCGAGGCCCTGCGCCGGGCCCTGCGCAACCTGCTCAAGAACGCGGCCGAGGCCGGGGCCCACAGCGCCGAGGTTTGGGTGCACCTGAGCGAAGACAGCGTGCAGGTCACCGTGTCCGACGACGGCCCCGGCATGGACCCCGAGACCGCCCGCCAGGCCTTCGACCCCTTCTACACGACCAAGGCCCAGGGCACGGGCCTCGGCCTGGCCATCACCCGCCAAGAGCTCGAAGAGGTCGGCGGGCAGATCAAGGCGATCACGCGCCCCGAGGGTGGCCTGCGCATCGAGCTGAGCCTGCCCGCCGGCCCCGCCGCCCGCCGGGCCCTGCGCCGCGCCGACGTGGGCTGAGGCCGCCGGCCCAGGCCCGCCAACCCAGGGCGCTGGCCACGTTAGCGCCGCCCGGTCCGCGCCGGACCCGCAGCGGGACGCACCCGCGAGAGGCGAAGCCCCCATGATGACCGACACCTTTCGCTCGAACCCCGGCCGCATGTTGGTCTGGCAGTGGCGAAGCGCCCTCTACTACGCCCTCTCCGGCGCAGCCGCCTGGGCCCTCATCGTGCCGGCCGGCCTCACCGCGCTGCAGCTTCCGGTGACGCCCATCTCGGTGGTCGGCGCCGCCATCGGCATCTTCGCGTCTTTTCGCGCGAACCAAGCCTACGACCGCGGGGGGGAGGGCCGCCGCCTGTGGGGCGGCCTGGGCAACGCCTCGCGGCACTGGGCCGGCCAGGTCTGCGCCTACCTTCCGGCGGCCGAGGCGCCGCTGGCCGAGGCCCTGGTGCTGCGCCAGGTCGCTTTTGTGCACGCGCTGCGCTGCCGCCTGCGCGGCCAGAGCCCTTGGGAGGACGCGGACCTCCGCCGGGTCGGCGAAGACGATCCCGCGCTGCGGGCGAGCACGAACCTGACCGCGGCCCTGCTGCTGCGCCAGCTGCGCGACCTCGCCGCGCTGGCCGACCGGGGGGGCCTCGACCCCCACCGCCTCGCCTCGCTCGACCGCACCCTCACCGAGCTCATCGGCCTGCAGGGCGGCTGCGAGCGCATCCAGGGCACGCCGCTGCCGCGGGGCGTGGGCTTCATCTTGGTGCTGCTGATCAACACCTTCGCGGTGTTCTTGCCCTTCGCCCTGGTGCATGACCTGGGTTGGGTGGCGGTGCCGGTCAACGTCGTGGTCTGCCTCGCCTTCGCCTTCATCAGCGAGGCCGGCCGGGTGCTCGAGGACCCGTTCACCCTCTTCTACAACGGCCTGCCCTTGCACGATCTCAGCATCAAGATCGAGCGCAACCTGCGCGAGGCCCTCGGCCACACCGACCTGCCCGCGCCGGTGGCCCCGCAGCCGCCGGGCGTGCTGATGTAGGCGGGCCCTGGGCCCCGCGTCGTGGGGCCCAGGGGTGGGGACAGGTGCCGCTCAGCGGGCCGGGCTTGCGTCGACCCGGAAGGTGTAGCGCTCGTACATGTGCGGAGCCCACGAGCGCAGGGGCGTGTCGTAGACGGCCAGGCTCACGAAGGGCGCGAAACGCAGGGTGTAGGTGCCGGCGGGCAGGGGGCCGTCCGATGACCAGCTGTACTCGCCAGGGATCTCCGAGAAGGCCGACGTGAGCAGCCGGTCCTGCTCGCTGCGGTCGCCGGCGAACAGCTCGACCCACATCGGGATGGTCTCGGGGAAGACCATCGACAGGGTCACCACGCTGTCTTCGGCGATGGTGAAGCGGTACCAGTCGACGGGCTCTTCGCTCTCGCCGAGCATCGAGACCATCCAGGCGCTGTGCTCGGCGCCGGTCGGCACGTGACGGGCCTCAGCAGCGGTGTTGTTGGGCTCGTAGCAGTCGTCGTACTCGGTCCAGGTCCAGCTGGCCTCGGCGGTGTAGGGCTCCTCGGGACCCGGCAAGCCGCGGCCCCACTCGGCGAGGCCCATCACCACCACCTCTCCCGGCGCGGCCACCCCGGCCAGGACGACGTCCTGACCGGGCCCGACGTCGAGCTCGATCTCGAAGGTGCTCAGATCGGGGTGCTCGAGGGTGAGGCCCAAGGTCACGAGGTCATCGTCGGAGCGCGGGCTGACCAGCGCGAAGGTCAGCAGGCCGCTGAGGCGGTCGGCCGGGGCCAAGAAGGGGGTGAGCAGCTCGCCGCCGTGGTCCATGATCATCGTGATGACCCCAGCCTGGGACTCGCCGGCGACCGGCACGCACTCGTCGAGGGTCGGGTCGATGAGGGGGGCGCTGCCCCCGCCCGTGTCGGCCGCGGTGTCGGCGGCGGTGTCGGCGGCGGTGTCGGCGCTGCCGCTGTCGGGCTTGCCGCCGTCCAGGCAGCCCGCCGCGAGGGAGAGGGCCCACGCCCAAGGCAGGGCGCCGCGGGCGGAGGGTCGGGAGGGGGCGGAGGAGGGGGAGTGCATGGGGCGCTCGCGGGCCCAACGGGCCGAGGGAGGGGCTGCCCGGAGGGCCGGGCGGTCGCGACCGGGCAGCTCCCGGTCACGCGCCTTCGGTACCGTCCGCCCGTGAACGGGCCGTGAAGGGGCCCGGGCCGGTCCGATCGAACAGCCACCGCTGCGGGCGGATCGCGCGGGTTAGAGGCCGCGGGTCGTCGCCACCGGAGGGGTCTGATGTCGCAGCGCGCCGCAAGCTGGGGGCGGCCCTCGCCCCCACGCACGCCCATGCGGGCGCCGCGGTGAGCGCCCCGCCCGGCGCCCGGGGGGCCGACGCCCCCGCGGCCCTGCTGCAGGTCGAGCTCGACAAAGCGGAGGGGGTCAAGGCCGGCGCGATGGCCCTGCTCATCGCCGTCGGCATCCTGCCCATCTTCGTGCTGATGCTCACCGCCGGTGGTTTCGTCGACCGGGTCGCCGCCCGGCCCGGCGTGGTGGCCGCGGTGCTCGGCCTCTCGGTGGTGATGTTCGCCATCGAGGCCACCGCCTGGTGGGTCGTGCGCCGCGAGACCCGGGCGGGCCGCCGCCTCTCGCGCTGGCCGGGCCGGCTGCTCGTCGCGCTCGAGGCGATGGCGCCGACCCTCGCCTTGGTGCTGATCGGGGCCTTTTTGCCGGGCGAGCACGCCCTGACCGCGCCCCAGCTTCTGCTCTACGCCGTGTTCATCGGGCCGAGCGCGGTGCGCCTCGATCCGGGCCTGAGCCTGCTCTCGGGCGTGCTCGCCGCTGGCTCCTACGCGGTCTTCGCCGGCGCGCTGCTGGCGGCGGGCCGGGTCGACCACCCGCTCGAGCAGGACCTCGCCACCCACGCCATGCGCGCGCTCTACCTGCTGATGACCGGTGGAGCGGCTGCTTTTGTCGCCGCCCAGCTGCGCCGGCGCTTCACCGCGGCCATGTGGGCCAGCGCCGAGCGCGCGCGGGTGGTGCACATCTTCGGCCGCTACCTTCACGATGACGTGGTGGACCACCTTCTGCACGACCCCGACGGCCTGCGCCGCGGCGGCGAGCGCCGCACCCTGACCGTGATGATGACCGACCTGCGCGGCTTCTCGAGCCTGGCCGAGGGCCTGCCGCCCGAGCAGGTGGTCGCCCTGCTCAACCACTACCTGGGCGAGATGGTGCCGGTGGTGCTCGAGAACGGCGGCACCATCGACGAGATCATCGGCGACGCCCTGCTGGTCATCTGGAACGCCCCCGCCGATCAGCCCGACCACGCCCGCCGGGGCCTGCGCTGCGCGGTCGGCCTGCAGCAGCGCATGGCCGCCGTGAACGCCTGGACCGCCGCCGCGGGCCTGCCCGCGCTCGAGATGGGCATCGGCCTGCACACCGGCGAGGCGGTGGTGGGCAACATCGGCGCCGACCAGCGCCAAAAGTACGGCGTGGTCGGCACCACGGTGAACCTCGCCGCCCGGGTCGAGTCGGCCACCGTCGGCGGGCAGGTGCTGGCCACGGCCGCCACCCTCGCCCAAGCCGGCGGCGGCCTGCAGCTCGGCGCGCGGCGCAGCCTGCGGCCCAAGGGCAGCGCGGCGCCAGTCGAGGTGGCCGAGGTGCTGGGCCTCGACGGCCTGCGCTTGCCCGGCGCCGACGAGACCCTGGCGCCCGCCCCGCCCCAGGCCCTGCGCCTGCGCGCCGTGCGCGGCAAGGAGCTCGACGCTGAGGTCGTCGACGCCGTTCTGCGCGCCGCGGGCCCCCGCCGCCTCGTGGTGCAGCTCGCCGCCCCGCTGCCCGAGGTCGACGACGTGCAGGTCGAGCACAACGGCGCCGTCGCCTTCGCCCGCCTGAGCCCCGAGGGCCCCGACACCGCGCTGCTGCGCCTGACCTCTGCCGCCGGCGCAGCCGCCCTGCGGGCCGCAGGCCTCGCGCTGCCCCACGACGACGTGATTTCAACCCATTGATCATCAGCCGTAACATCACAACCGCCAGCCCAGGCCGTCGCGGCGAGCCCCCTCATCGCCCAGAGCCGCCCCAAGACGCGCCGAGCCAGGGGGTTTCCAAAGGGGGGCCATCGCGGGCTGGCGCGCGGCGCTGCCATGCGCCGCGCGAAGCCGGCCCGCAGGCCCCCCTTGGCGGGGGTCGCCAGGGGCCGCGCCGGCCCCTGGCCCGGGGGCCCGGGGGCCGGCGGCCCCCGGCATCCACGGCGAAACAGCCCATCGACCGCGCGAACAGCCTCGAAACGTCGATGAGACCCAGCCGCCCGCAAGCCGCGCGAACCCCGCCAAAGCCGGACCACCCACCCCGAAGACCCCACCCGTCCGGTGAAACACCTAAAACAACGAGAAAACCTGCGCCCGGCCGACCGGAGCGCGGCGCGAAGCGCCGGTCGGCCGGCCCGCCGGACGACCAAGGCCGCGCGGGAGGCGCGCCCGGCGCCCGCGCCGGCGCGCCGACCGGCCCCGCGGCCGCGCGCGCAGGGGGGCCGCAGGCGCCCCGATCGGGCCGCCGCGGCGGGTCCCCCAGAGATAGGCTGAGGCTCCCCGCTGCGCGCCGCGGGCCGCCCCCCCCCTGGCCCCGGCGCAGGCCCCCGCCCACCGGCGCCCGAGCACCTCCATGTCGGCCTCTCCTCTCGCCCCGCCGTCGGACCCGCTGCCGCTGCGCCCGCCCGGGGCGCCGCCCGAGGACGAGGCCCCGTCCAGCCTGTCGGCCGAAGACCTGCTGCCCGCCGTGCTCGCGGGCGCGGTGGCCCGCCGCGCTGAGGCGCTCAGCGGCGGCACCCTCGACGGCCTCATCGTCGCCTATGGCGCAGGGCCCGATCACATCGCCGGCGAGCGCCTGCTGGCCTGGGTGCCCGACGCCCTGCCCGCCGAGGCCCCCGGCGCGCTGATCACGACGACCCGCTGCCTCGTCCAGACCCCGCAGCGCCTGTTGAACCTGCGGTACGAGCTCATCGAGAGCGCCGTGGTCGACGTCAGCCTGCAAGGTCCGCAGGCGACGGTCCGCCGGCGCGGGGCCACCGTGCAGTGGGCGGCCGCCGCCAGCGCCCCGGTCTGCGTCGCGCTGCTGCGCGGCCTGTGCAAGGTGCCGCCGCTGCGCCGCCTCGATCTGAGCCCCCTGCCCGGCCTGCCCGACGACGGCGACGAGCCCGCGCCGGTGGGCCCGCCCTCGGCCGGCGAGCTCGAGGCCACCCGCGCCCAGATGCGCTGCATGGACGACCGCCTCGACCTGCTGCTGCGCCTGCTCGAGCGCGCGGCGCACCGGGGCCTGCTCAAGCCCGCCGACGCCCGGGTGGCCCTGGCGGGGGTCGCGCTGCTCGAGCGCAGCCTGTTCGGCGGCCGCGGCCACCGCCAAGGCGAGTGGCTGACCAGCCTCGTGCCGCTCGAGCTGGCCAGCGTGCTGGTCGGCGTGCTCGGCGACGGCGTGGCGACCATGGACCACCAGGGCGTGGTGCGCATCCGCTGGGTGCGGGCGCCCGAGCGCGGACACATCCCCCTCGAGGTGTGGATCCAGTGGCAGCGCCTCGCCGAGCGCCTCGGGCCGCGCTTCGGCTGGCCGCCGCCCATCGGGCCCCTGACCATCGACGCCCAGCTCAGCCCGGCGCCCTGGGGCAGCAGCCTCGCCTTGCTCGGCGCCCGGGGGGCGGCCCCGGCCCGGCCGCTGCAGCTGGTCGCGCCCGACCAGCTCGCCTTGATCTTCGCCTGGCTGCGTGATCTCGAGCCCGAGCACCTGCTGCAGCGCGTGGTGCTGGGCGCCGACGCCGGCACGCTGGACCCGGCCCGCCGGGGTCAGCTCGCGGCCATCGCCGAGGGCTGGCTGGGCGGCGCCAAGCTCGGGGCCTTCTTCTCGCCGTCGCCGGCCGCGCCGGCCCTCGACAATGGCAACCCGGCGGCCCGCCTGCCCGCCCGCCTGCCCCTGCCCCTGCCCGCCCGCCTGCCGCCGGTGCTGGCGGCGAACATCCCGGCCCTGCGCCAGCGGGCGGCGGCCGTTCAGATCGCCGCCGGGCTCGTCAACCTCGTGTGGGTCGGCGTGGCCCGGGGCCTGCTGGGCGGGCTGGTGAGCGGCGAGGGGCTGGTCTCGCAGCTGCTCGGCAGCGTGGCGATGCTGCCGCTGGCGCTCTACGCCCTGGCGGTCGTCGAGATCGGCGCAGGGGTAATCGTCTTGCACCAGCGCGGCCTGCGCCCCGGCCCCACCTGGGAGGTCGCGCTGCTGCAGGTGCTCTCGCTGCCGCTGGGCGGCCTGCCGAGCTTCCTCGCCGGCCTCGGGGTGCGCCAGCTCATCCGGCAGACCCGCGGCGCCGAGCCTCCCCCTGCGGTCCCCGCCGACCCGCGGTCGAGCTTCCACCCCGAGGATCTCGATCCGGCCGACGAGACCTGGGCCTGGACCGCGGCCCAGGGCGCGGGGGGCCCTCCGCCCGATCCGGCGCCGCCCGGCGGCCCGCTCGAGCCGGACCCGAGCGGTGAGCGCACCGAGACCGCGCCCCTGCCGCCCCTGCCGCCCCGACGCTGAGCCCGACCCCGCGGCTGACCCCGCGCCTGCCCCCGAGCCCGCACCTTGCCCGCGCCCGCGCCGCCCCCGCCGATGGTCCCCGAGCTGGGCCGCCCCGCCCGCCTCGCGTTTGCGCTCGCCCAGCTGCTGCACAGCGCCGGGGCGCCGGTCTGGCGGGTCGAGGGCGGGGTCGAGCGCCTGGGCGCCGCGCTCGGGGCCGCGATGGCCTGCATGGCCACGCCGACCGGCGTCTTCGTGCAGGTGGGCGACCACCTCGAGGTGCTGCGGGTGCGGCCAGCCGGCGTCGATCTGGCCCGCCAAGCCGAGGTCGAGGGGGCCCTGGCCCAGCTCGAGGCCGGCGCGCTGGACCCCGCGGCCTTCGAAGCGGCCCTCGACGCGGCCGCCCTGCCCCGCACACCCAAGCCGCTGCGCGACCTGCTCGCGAGCCTCGCGGTGGCGGTGGGGGCCGCGGCGCTGTTCGGCGGAGGCTGGGGCGAGCTGCTCGGGGCCGGCCTCGCCGGGATGGGCGTCGGGGCGCTTGATCTGGCCGCGGGGCGCAGCCCGGCCGTCGGGCGGCTGCTGCCCCTGCTGGCCGGCCTGCTCGCCGGTGCGCTGCCGCGCGCCCTGGCCCCGGCCCTGCCGATGAACGAGCAGGTCGTGACCCTCGCCGCGCTCATCGTGGTGCTGCCGGGCCTGACCTTCACCGTCGCCCTCGCCGAGCTGGCCACCGGCCACCTCTCGGCGGGCACCGCCCGGGCCGCGGGGGCCTTCGTCGGCCTGCTGCAGCTCGCGCTGGGCGTGGGTTTTGCTGCCGGACTGACCCCGGCGCTCAGCCCGCCGACCGCCTCGGGCCTGCCCTTGCCGCCGGGCAGCCTCGCCGTGGCCCTGCTGATGAGCGGCCTCGGGCTCGCGCTGCTTTTTCGGGCCCGCAAGGCCGACGCGCCGGTGGTCGTGCTCGCGGTGGCCGGGGCCTGGCTGCTCATCTCGAAGCTCGCGCCGGCGGTGGGGCCGGCCGGCGGCGCCTTTTTGGCCGCGGCGGCCCTCAGCCTCGCCGGCGACCTGCTGCACCAGGCCACGCGGCGCTCACCCCAGCTCATCACCGTGCCTGGCGTGCTGCTGCTCGTGCCGGGCGCCGTGGGCTTCTCGGCCCTGCGCGACCTGCTGGCCCAGCAGACGCTCAGCGGGGTGGGCGCGGTCTTCGACATGTTCGCCTTGGCGGCGAGCATCGTCGGCGGCCTGCTGGCGGCGGCCTCGCTCAGCGCGCTGGGCGGCGGACAGACCCCGGGGATGATGGCGCGCTGAAGGGGGTCGAGGCCGCGGGCCAGACGGCCCGGATATCCTCCGCCCTCCCCCGTCGCCCCGGTGCCCCATGCCCGCTCCCCGCCTCCGCCCCACCTCTGCCCTGCTGCTCGGCCTCAGCCTCGCGGCCGGCCCCGCGCTCGGCGCTGGCTGCGCCGGCCGCCGCGGCGGCAGCGTGACCAGCGTGATGGACGGTGATCAGCGCGAGCCGCGCGACATGCAAGCCCTGGTCAACCAGCTCGCCGCCTCGCCCCCCGAGACGCCGATGCCCTTTGACCCCGGCGTGCTGGCCGGGCAGCTCGACAACGGCGTGCGCTACTTCATCGAGCCCAACGCCGTGCCGCCGCGGCGGGCCGAGCTGCGCCTCGTGGTCGACGCCGGCTCGGTGCTCGAAGACGAAGACCAGCGGGGGGTCGCGCACTTTGTCGAGCACATGGCGTTCAACGGCACGCGGCGCTTCCCGGGCACCGAGCTGGTGCGCTGGCTCGAGTCGAACGGCGCGGCCTTCGGCAGCCACATCAACGCCCAGACCGGCTTTGACACCACGACCTACCTGCTGCGGGTGCCCACCGCCGATCCCGGCTCGCTCGAGACCGCGGTCGACGTGCTGCGCGACTGGGTCGACGGGGTGAGCTTCGACCCCGGCGAGTTCGAGAAAGAGCGCGGGGTCGTGCTCGAAGAGTGGCGCACCGGCCGGGGCGCCGACAGCCGCAGCCGCGAGAAGGTGCTGCCCCTGCTGCTGCACGAGAGCCGCTACGCGGTGCGCGACCCGATCGGCTCTGAGCCGAGCATCAAGGGCCTCACCGTCGAGGCGGCCAAGCGCTTCTACGCCGACTGGTACCGGGCCGACAACATCGCGGTGATCGCCGTCGGCGACTTCGATCCGGTGGCCATGCAGGCCTCGATCGCCGGGGCCTTCGGCGACCTGCCCACGCCCGCCGGCGCGCGCGAGCGGGTGCGCTACCCGGTGCCCGATCACCAAAACACCCTGGTGGCGGTGCTGCCCGACCCCGAGACCACCCACAGCGTCGTCGCCGTGCAGCTCAAGGTCGACGACAAAGAAGAAGACACGCTGCGCCACTACCGAGACAGCGTGCTCATCAGCAACCTCGCCTTCCTCATGCTCAATGAGCGCCTCGGCGTGCGCGGCCAAGAGGCCGACCCGCCCTGGTTCGGCGCCGGCATGCAGCCCGAGCGCCTGACCGCCACCCGCGGCCTGGTCGGCCTCGGCGCGGTGGTGCCCGAGGCGGGGGTCGAGCGGGGCTTAGAGCAGCTGCTGGTCGAGCTCGAGCGGGCGCGGCGCCACGGTTTTACCGAAGAAGAGCTGCAGCGCGCCAAGCTCTACTTCGCCCGCAACATGGACCAGTACTACAAAGAGCGCCACTCGACCGACTCGGGCACCCACGCCGACGAGCTCGAGCGGCACGTGACCACCGGCGAGCCCGTGCCGGGGATCCCCTACGAGTTCGCCTTGGCCGCGGCCCTGCTGCCCCAAGTGAGCGCGCCCGAGGTCAAAGACTGGCTGGTCGGCGCCCTGCCCGACCACAGCCGGGTCATCGTCGCGACGGTGCCCGAGAAGGCCGGCGCCGCCCCGCCGACCGAGGCCCAGCTGCTCGCGGTGGTCGAGCGGGTCAAGGGCATGGACATCGCCCCGCCGGTCCAAGAGGCCGCCGAGCAGCCGCTGATGGTCACGCTGCCCACCCCGGGCACCATCGTGTCCGAGCGGGAGATCCCCGAGCTCGGGGTCACCGCCTGGACCCTGTCCAACGGCCTCGAGCTCTGGCTGCGGCCCACCGGCTACAAGGCCGACCAGGTGCTGTTCTCGCTCGAGGTCCCCGCCGGCAGCACCGCCACCGACCCCGCCGACTGGGTCTCGGTGATGATGGCCACCGAGGTGGTCGAGCGCAGCGGCCTCGGGGCGCTGGACCCCATCGCGCTCGGGCGCAGCCTCGCCGGCAAAGACCTGAGCCTGAGCCCGTACATCGGCGAGCAGCGCACCGGGCTGGTGGGGGGCAGCGCCGCTGACCTCGACGACATCGAGGCCCTGCTGCAGCTCGTGCACCTGCACGCCACCGCCCCGCGTTTTGGCCCCGAGGGGGTCGCCGCGGCCCAGCGGCAGCGGGCGGCGAACCTGAGCAACCGCCTCGCCTCGCCCGAGGGCAAGCTCAACGACGCCTGGAACCGGATGATCTGGCCCGACGAGCCCCGCACCCGCCCGTGGACCGAGGCGACGGTGCAGGGCCTCGACCCGGTCAAGGCCGAGGCGGCCTGGCGCCAGCTCTTCGGCGCGCTGGGCCAAGGCAAGGCGGTGATGGTCGGCCGCTTCGATCCGGCCGAGGTCAAGCCGCTGGTCGAGCGCTACCTCGCCACCCTGCCCGCCGGGACCGCGCCCAAGAACGCCCACCCGATGCCGCCGCCCCGCGGCGGGGCCCGCGAAGAGGTGGTGCGGGCGGGCAGCGAGCCGACCGCGACGGTGCAGGTGCGCCTCGACGGGCAGTGGGGCGGCGCGCCCGAAGAGCGCCACCTGCTCAGCGGGGTCGCCACCGCGCTCGAGCTCGTGCTGCGCGAAGATCTGCGCGAGCAGCTCGGCGGCACCTATGGCGTGGGCGTCGATCTCTCGGTCGACGAGCAGCCCGAGGCCCGCTGGGCCCTGACCTTTGGTTTTCAGTGCGACCCGGCCCGGGCCGCCCAGCTCAAGGACGCCCTGTTGGCCTCGCTGGCCCGGATCCAGTCCACCGGCCTGCCCGCCGACGTGGTCGACCGGGTCGCGGCCGGCCAGCGCAGCGACCAAGAGCTGGTGCGGACCAGCAACCTCTGGTGGCGCGACGCCCTGCGCGGCGCCCAGCGCAAGGGCGGAGACCCCGCCCTGGTCAAGATGATGCAGCAGGCGGCCTCGTGGACGACCAAAGAGGCGCTCGACCGCACCGCGGCCAAGGCCCTGGCCACGCCGGACCGGGCGGTGCTGACCCTGCTGCCGGCCACGGCGACCCCCTAAGGCCCGGCGGCGGGCAGAGAGGCAGAGATGCAGCCCGAACCCAGCGAAGACAGCGTCCACGAGCCTCTGCCCGACCTGTGGGTCGAGATCGCCGCCGCGCTCTGCCCGACCGCCCCGACAGAGGGCTGGGCCCCCGGACCCGAGGGCCCCACGCTGCAGGCCGACGGTCTGTCGTGGGTCTTGGCAGCGCAGGGCGTGATCATCGACGGCGATGGTGAGCCCGATCTCGACGCCATGTCGCCCCTGGTGACCCACGCGGTGGCCCTGCACCGGCTGTGGGCCCTGCTCGCCGGGCCCACGCTCGAGGCCCCCGACGGCGCGGGGGGCAGCTGCCGGGTGCAGCTCGCCGCCCCGGCCCACGGCCCGCTGATCGACGCCGAGGGCCGGCTGCACCTGCAGGTGCTCTTGCTGCGCCACGACGCCGGGGGCGCCCTGCAGGACGTCGAGCTGGCCGAGGCGCCGCTGCTCTCGCTGGCCGCGCTGGCCGGGGACGAGGACCCCGCCGCCGCCTGGCGGGCCCAGGCCCAGCAGCAGCTCGAGGCCGGCGCGCCGGGCGGGGTGCTGTCGCTGCTGCCCGACCCCGAGGGGCCGCTGCCGGTCACCCTCGACGAGGCGGCGCGGGCCGAGGCCCTGGGCCTGGGTGCGCCCGACCAAGCCGCGGCGGCCGCGGCGGCGGTGGACGCGGTCGCCGCGCGGTGGGCAGCGGCGGCGCAGCGCTTCGGCGCGGTCTATGGCCTGCGGCTGCCGGTCGGCCTGCTCGCGCTCGGCGCGCTGTGCGAGGCGCTGGGCGCCCTGCCCGCAGACCCGCCTGGCGCCTGGTGGGAGTCCGCGGGCGGCTGGGAGCGCGGCCGGATGTGGCTGGTGATGGGCCTCGGCCTGCAGCCGGCCGGGCTCGGCGCCTGGCTCGCGCCGGGGGGGCTCGACCGCCCGCTGCGCGAGGCCGCCGAGGCCTTTGGTGGTCCCGGGGCGGCGCCGGCGGGCCAAGAGGGCCCGCTGGACCCGCGGGTCGACTGGCGCTTCCGCCAAGATCTGCCGCAGCTCATCACCGTCGCCGCCGGCGGCGGGGACGGCGGCCACTGGGGCCTCTGGTTTGACCACCCCGCCTTCGCGCCCGAGGTGGCCCACAACTGGGCCCGCGACAGCGCCGAGACCAGCCGGGTGGCGCTGGACCTGCCGGGGCTGCTCGGCGCCCTGCTCGTGCGCGAGGGCGAAGAGCGGGCCGAGGCCCTGCGCGCCGACCCCGAAGATTCGGTCGCCGCCGACGCGCTGTGGGCGACCCGGGTGGTCGAGCGGGTCTGGGACC
>JBJONS010000268.1:0-3940 GCA_046051725.1 Pseudomonadota bacterium
TTCTCGGCCGAGCCGCTGACCGCGCCGAGCTTGGCGCTCGACTTGCGCGCAGGCGTGGCCTCTGCCTTCGCGACCTGGCTGTCGCCGCCGCCGGTGCCCGCGGGGCCGACCCCGCCGACGCTGGCGTCCTCGCCGCGACCGGTGCCCTTGCCGCCGCGCAGCCCGACATCGGCCGAGCTCGTCGCCACCGCGACGTTCGCGCCGCTGGCCAACATGTCGGCCACGCTGCCGAGGTTGCCATCGGCCTCGCCGAGGACGTCCGCGACGACGTTGCCGTTGTTGTTGCTGCCGACCGTGCCGAGCAGGCCGATCATCGCCGAGCGCCCGAGCGCGTTCTGGCGGGCCGCCTCTTTGGTGTAGGCGTCGTTCTGCGCCTGCTCCGCCGCGTTCTTGGCCTTGGGCGGCTTCTTTTCGCCGGACTCGGTCTCGGCCTTCTTCTTGACCTCGGCGCCCTCTTTCTCGATGGCCGGGAGGTTCTCGTCCACCGGCTGCTCTTCGGGCGGCTTCGGCTCTTCTTTCGGCGCGAGCACGAGCTGCACGAAGCGCTCGTCGACCTCGTCGAGCGACTTGATCTCGGGCGCGTCGGTCACGGCCGAGTAGATGCCCAGCACGATGGCGATCGCCGAGAAGAAGGACAGAAAGCCCGCATAGGTGTAGTCGTCGGGCTCAAGCAGCTTGGGCCGGAAGTCTTTCGACGAGACCTGCTTCGCTGGTTCGGGCGGTGCGGCGACGAACTGGAACAGCACCGTGATGTCGCCGATGCCGACCTTTCCGCGGTAGCCCGGGTCGATCGGCACCTGCCAGACGCCGCTGCGCTCGACCGCGCCAGGTCGCTTGGTCAGATCTTCCAGCGCCAGCGGCTCGCCGTCCGCGGCCACCTTGCCCGCCATCGCGGTGGTGAAGCTCAGCAGGTAGCGGCCGCCCTTGTACTCGAACAGCGCGAGCCGCTTGGGCAGGCCCGGGTGCTCGAACACGACGGTGTTCTTGGGCGACTCACCGAGGGTGACGCTCTCCCCAGGCTTGATGAGCTGCTCATGAATGACCTTGCCGCCCTGGACCACGCCGATGCGGAGGACCTTGGCCGCTGGAGCTTGTGCTTGTTTCACTTCAGCCATGGGTGTGCTTCCTCTGCCCCAGGCGCTCGATGGCGGTGGAGTCCGCCTCGTCGCCGGCCCGGCGTGGTGATCGGGGGCCGCATGTGTCCTGGGCTCCTGACCACACTGATCGGATCTGGTTCACAGAACTTGCGCCCCGCCGGGTCCCATTCTTGTGCGCAGCCCTAGATGGGTCCCGGCCCAAGCCTGGGCCACCAGGCGGCCCTCGCCCCGCATTATCGCACCGGCGTTGGTGGGGCGCACGCCTTTGGCATGCTTCGGACACGGTGTTGCGATCACGTGGAAGGTGAACAGGATCATGGGCGTACCCACGGTGGGTACTGCGCGGTGGCTGCCCCCGGGGGATCCCGGCCATCCGCCGCTGCTGGTCCAACGACAAGAGGGCCGCCAATTCAATGGCGGCCCCCGGGTGTCGAGCAGCGATCCGCTACTCGTTCAGCTTGATGACGACGAACTTGAACTCGCCGAACTGCGCCTGGCCGGCGGTGTACATGACCGTCCGGACGACGTTGAACGGCATGTCCTTGTCGACCTGCATCAGGATCTGACCCTTGAAGCCCAGGTCCTTGTTCGAGCCACCAGCCCGCTCACCGAGCGCCTTGGCGTCGGTGGCCTTCTGCTGGAGCACGTCGAAGAGCTTGGGCATCAGCTGGCCCTGCAGCTCGGTCTCTGGCACGGCCGGGACCTTGGAGCCGGGCTTGGTCGGATCGTCAGCGGTGCCGAGCTGGAGGATCGGCTTGCCGTCCACGATGACCTGGTTCTTCTCGACCACCATGTTCACCGCGAGCTTCGGCGAAGCTTCGGCGGTCGAGAAGGGCAGCTGCAGGTTGTCGCTCGGCGCGACCGACACGTCTTCAGACGAGTAAGACTTGAGCAAGAACACCAGGATGATGGTCATCATGTCCATCATCGAGTTGATGTTCAGCGGACCGGCTCCATCGGAGCGGCGCGGCTTCTTCATGGTCTACTCCTGCGCCTACGGCGCGCCGCCGGCGATGACGACGTAGGGGAAGAGCTCGCGGCTCTTGTTGTTCTCGTCCTTGACCTCGACGTCAGCGCGGGCCGAGTCCATCGCCGAGACGATGAGCTCGTAGCGCACGCCGTTGTCGGGCACGAGGATGACGTTCTGCTCTTTGGGGAATCGGTCCTTGAGGACGCCGAGCTTCTTGGTCAGCGCCTTCCAGTCGTAGTCTTCGACGCCCGTGCACACCGCCCCGCTCTTGCAGGGGATGGTCGGGGGCATCGCCTCGCCCGGCTGGAGGGTGGGCTTCCCATCGGGGAACAGGATCTCGTCCGCGCCGGTGCCCATCAGCGTCAAGCCGCCGGCCGTGATGAACAGCTGGAGGTTGAGCGGCGGGGTCTCGTTGGGATCGGGCTGTTCGGTCGACGGGGCGCCGATCGCCGGCAGCGTGCTGTCGATGACGGCAAGGTGCACGAACTGGGCGGCCATCAACAGCGTGGGGATCAGGATCGTGACCAGGTTCATGATCGGGGTGAGATCAAGATCCGGGTTTTCGATTTTCTTTCGTTCGGACATGCTCAACTCCCTGATCAGCGCGTGACTGCGGGGACGCCCGGCTCGATCAACTCACTGGGCGTCGGAACCCCACGATCAAGCAGAAGCGGCGCTGTCGTCGGTGAGGGTGCCGCGGTTGCGGGCCCCCAGCAGGTTGACCGTCTTGAGCGAGAACTGGTCGACCTCGTCCATGATCTTGATGGTGCGGGCCTGCACGATCGAGTGCAGGACCAGCAGCGGGATCGCGACGATCAAACCGGCGGCCGTGGTGAACATCGCGGTCGAGATACCGGCCGCGAGCAGCGCGCCCTTGGTCTCGGCGGAGGCGTGGGCCACCGCTTCGAACGCCTGGATCAGACCCTGGATGGTGCCGAGCAGGCCGATCAGGGTGGCGACGTTGGCGAGCATCGGCAGGTAGCCGGTGCGCTTGTTGAGCTGCGGGTAGACCTCGAGCACGGTCTCTTCAACCGCGTTCTGGACGTCGCTGCCCTTCTGGTTGGCGCGGGTGAGGCCGGCCTTGAGGACGCGGGGAAGGGCGCGGTTGGGCTCGGCGTTGCAGAGCTTGATGGCGCGGTCGATGTTGTTGGCCATGATCAGCTTCTGAACCTGGGCCATGAACGCCGTGCCATCGATGTTCGCGCGGAACATGATGAAGAAGAGCCGCTCGGCCGTGATCGCGACGCCGAAAACGGCGCAGACCAGGATCGGCCACATGAAGATGCCGCCCTTTTCCATCGAGCTGAGGAAGAAGTCCATCTGCCACCCTCCTAGGGAGACCAGTTGTGAGGTCGTACGGGGAGCTGAGACCCTCCCCTGAACTGCGCGCTGACTCTACCGAAACGCCGTGATGATTGTCACAGCCCGGGTGTGAGAAGCCTGTCAGTCAGTTCCAGAGGCGGCCTTCAAGCACCGAGATTCCGGCGCAAGAGGGCGAGGACTGACGGGCAGAGGTCTCAACCCGGAGGGCCCGGCCCGGCGCGCCCGAAGGTGCGCGGCCGGGAGGTGGCAGCTGCCCGACGGCAGCGCTTCCCCTCCACGCCTGCATATTCCGCCGGCCGCCAGTCGGCCCGCGGCCGCAGCGGCGCAGTCCATCGACACGGGCCCGTGGCTGCGGTTCCTCCGGGTGACGGGGCCTGTGTCAGGCCCGTGTCAGGCTCCCAAAACGGCGGAAGGGGCGCGCCGCGCCCCCTCTCCCTCCCGGTCCGACCTTCCGCCGGGGCCCGCACCGGCTCAGAAGGCCTTCTTCTCCACGCTCTCGACGATGCGCGGGATGAACGACTGCTTGAGCACCAGACCAGCGTCGGTGTTG
>JBJONS010000269.1:0-13007 GCA_046051725.1 Pseudomonadota bacterium
GGCCTGGGGGCCGGCGGCCCCCGGCATCCATCGCGAAACAGCGCATGGACTGCACGAACGGCCTCGGCAAGTCGATGAGGCCCAGCGTCGCGAGCGTGAGCCGAATCAAGGAAAGCCGGTATCACTCTGCGGGGATGGCCCACAGCGCCGTGCCGCTGCCGAGCGCCGGCGCGCCCCACGCCGCGGTCAGGGCCCGGCGGGCCGGGCTCTCGGGACCCGCGTCGGGCCCGGTCAGCAGCAGGGTCGTGAAGCCGGCCGCCCGCAGCGCGGCGGCCTCGGCCGCGAAGGTGGTCGGCGCCGGGCCCCGCGCCGCCAGCGCCTGGGTCAGCGGCAGCCGGCGGAGCTCGGCCGCGTCGGCCCCGAGCAGCGCGTCGAGGCGCTCCAGCGGCACGGCCTGGGTCGCCCGGCCGGTCGCCAGCTGGGCGGCGATCGACAGGCTCCGCCGCTCGACGTTGGGCAGGGCGGCGAAGCTCAGGTCGGCCATCGGGCCCGGGGCGTCCAGCGCCCGCAGCCCGGCCTGGTCGGGCAGCCGCAGCAGGCTGCGCGGGTAGGGGCTGAGGTCCTCCCACAGCACGTTGCCCACGCAGAGCAGCGCCAGCAGGGTCACCTTCGGCCAGCGCCGCACCGCGAGCGCCCCGAGCAGGGCCACCCCGAGCGCGCTGAGCGCCAAGAAGCGGCTCGGGAAGTGCAGGGCGGCGAAGCGCTCGGCCAGCGTCGAGAACAGCGCCGCTGTGGGCAAGAGCACCGGCGCGCCGCCGCGCAAGACCGGCGCCTGGCCGAGGTGGAGCACCGGCCCCAGGCTCAGCAGCGCCCCGGCCGCGGCCACCCCGAGCAGCGGCAGACCCGCCCGCGGCTTGGCCGCCACCCCGAGGATCAGCAGCCCGAGGCCAAAGACCGACAGGTAGCGCCCGCCGGCGTAGGCGAGGCGCTGGCGGTCGGCCCGGGCCCGCGCGCCCCGCTGCGGCGCGAGCAGCTCGTCGAGGTTGGCGCAGTCGCGGGCCAAGGCCGGCGAGACCCGCCCCTGCGCGTCGATCGGCGCCAGCACCCGGGCGCCCTGCTCGCCGGTGGTCGTCGAGAAGGCCCGGGCCGTCGGCAGCACCACCGCCAGCGACAGGGCCGCCGCCGCCGCCCAGCCCACCACCGCCCGCAGCCGCGGCCCCGGCCCGAGGAGCAGGCTGAGGCCGGCGAAGGCCACCGCCATCACCGCCGCGAACAGCCCGTAGTAGAAGCAGCTCAGCGCCGCCCCGGCCAGCCCGAGGCCGGCCCAGAGCCCCGCCCGCAGCGCCCCGCGCAGGTCCGCCGCCGCCCGCACCCGGGCCAGCAGGCCCAAGCAGAGCGGCAGCCACCAGAGCTGCCGCAGCTCGCCGACGCCCACGTGCAGCGTGTAGGCCGCAAAAGACGAGCCCTGCAGCAGCAGCCCCGCCACCAGCGCCGGCAGCCGCCGCAGCGGCGCCGGGGCGCCCGGCTGGACCCGCCAGGGCAGCCCGGTCGGCTCGCCGCGGGCCCCCTCGACCAGCAGGCTGGCCGCCCAGCCCGCCGCCACCCCGGTCGCGCTCAGGTCGACCAGGGCCAGCAGGTTGCTGAGCGCGACGGGCGGCAGGGGGAGGAGCAGCGCCACGAGGCCGTGCAGCGGCTCGATCGGGAAGAGCTCGACCCCGCCCGGCGCGCCGATGAGGGTGGTGCGCAGCCCGCTGACCCCGTCGAGCGCCTCGGCCCGCATCCACCACAGCGTCCAGAGGTGCTTGGCCGTGTCGCTGTCGGGGCTGCCGATCGCCGCCGACGTGGGCGAGAGGGCCATCGGGAAGGTCAGGACGACCGCCAGCGCGACGCTCTGCAGCAGCAGCAGCCAGCCCCACGCGGACGGCAGCGCGCCGAGCGCGCGGGGCCAGCGGGGCGGCGGGCGGGTGCTCATGATCGGCGCTCCGTGCCCCCAGGCGGGCGGCGGGGGGCGCCAGCGGGCTATCGCGCCGCTGCGGGGCCGATGCGCAGCCGCGCCGGCGCGGCGCCCCCGCGCCGTCCGTTAGTGTGCGGGTGTCACCAACTGTCCCGCGCCCCGCTGGGAGGCCCACTGTCCCCCCGCCCCCCCGCCGCCGTGCCCCCGCCGCCGCCCGCTCCGCGCGGGCCCAGCCCTGCCCGCGCCCGCGCGCTGGCCCTCGCCCGGCGCTGGCTGCCTGAGCTGGCCCCCCTCCTGCTGCTGGTGGTCCTGCTCAGCCTGAGCTGGCCCCGCGGCCTGCCGCTGGCGGGCCTCGACATGGCGCCCCCGCCCTGGTGGGGCGGGCCCCGCGACCAGCTGCTGGACGGGCCGGACGCCGGTGAGTGGGCCCGCAACGCCCTGCTGATGGCCGAAGGGGACCTCGCCGCGCTCGATCACCACCGGCTGCCCGGCTGGCTGCTGCTGCTG
The DNA here is from genome assembly GCA_046051725.1 of Pseudomonadota bacterium. GTDB lineage: Bacteria > Myxococcota_A > UBA796 > UBA796 > UBA2385 > JAEUKK01. Next base: position 2,402 of record JBJONS010000269.1, read on the forward strand.
GCCGGCGTCATGAAGGTGTTGCCTGACGTCGCCCTCGCCGGCCACCTCAGCAACCGCCTGCTTTTTGGGGCCACGGCGCTGTCGCTCTACGCCATCGGCCGCCTCGGGGGCAGCCGCTCGGTGGGCCTGATGGCCGCCGGCCTCGCCCTGTCGGCCGAGCACCTCGCCATCGCCAGCCAGCGCTTCGGCGTCGACATGGCGGTGGCCGGCGGGCTCTCGATGGCCTTCGCCCTGACCCTCGCCGCGACCCGCTGGTGGGGGCTCGGCCTGCTGGCCGGCGCCGCCGCCGGCTGGGCGACCGGCCTGCACTACACGACCCTGCCCTACACCCTGCCGCTGATCGTCTTGCTGCTGCTGCGGGCTGGCCCGGGCGCGCTGCGCAAAGCCGGCGCAGTGGCGCTGTTCTTGGCCGGCGCGGCCGCGGTGATCTGGGGCATGCTGCAGGTCTACCCGATCCCCCAGTGGAGCCGCTTCCTCGAAGACATCGCCAACGGCGTCAACCCCGGCTACCGCGGGCACGGCTCGGTCGGCAGCGTCGACGCGACCCTCGACCGGATCCGCGCCGGCCTGCCGCCTGCGCTCAGCGCCGCGCCCGCGCTGGCCACCTCGATGCTCGATCTGCCGCGGGTCGCGGCCCTGCTGCCGGGCTGGGGGCCGTTCGCGGCCTGGATCGGCGTGATCGGCGTCGGGCTCGGCCTGGCCACCCCCAAGCGGGGCGAGCCGCCGCCCGTCCAAGCGCCGGGCAGCGCGACCCCGGCGGGGGGCTGGGGCGCTGTGCTCAGCGACATGGGCGTGGGCGTGCCGCTGCTGCTCTGCCTCGCGCCCTTGCCGCTGCTCAGCGCCGTCGACGCGCCGATCCGCTACGGCGCCAACCTGCTGCCCTTCGTCGCCCTGCTGATGGCGCGGGGGCTGGTCGGCCTCGTGCTGCTCGCCGAGCGGGGGCTCGATCTGGGCCTGCTGCAGGCCAGCGGCAAGCTGCCCCTGCGCCGGCCCCTGCGCTGGCCGGTCGGCCTGCTCAGCTTCGCCGTCGCCGTCTTCTGCGTCGAGAACGCGGTCAACTCGCGCGCCCGGGTGCGCGAGCCGCACCGCCTCACCGACGACGAGATCGGCACCCTGCTGCTGTCGGGCGCCCTGCGCGAGGTTTTTGCGCCGGGCCAGCCGGTCGCCTGCCCGGTGCGCGAGGCGGTGTTCATGGCCGGCCTGCGCTACTGCCCCGACCGGGTCTGCCCGGTGACCGCCGATGAGCGGGCCTACCTGCAGTGCCTTCAGGTGCTCAACGAGGAGTGCAAGGGCGAGCTGGACATCGGCTACGTCGCCACCACCGCCCGCCACTTCTACGACCCCAACGCGACCGCGCGCCCCCAGATGGACGCCTGGGTGGCCGCCCAGTGGCCGCCGGTGTCTTCGGTGGGCTTTCAGCGCTTCACCGCGACGGTGCACACGATCCCCCGGAGCGCGGCGCCGGCTGCCGGCAGCCTGCCCGCCTGGGGGAGCACGGTCAGCTCACCATGAGGCTGCGCCTGACCCGGCGGGGCGCGCGGTGGGGGGCCGGGCTGCGGCCGGGTCCTCTGCTGCTGCGCCTGCGGGCCGGGTGGGCACAGCTCGGGGCGGCGCTGGCCGCCCGCCGCGCGGCGGCCGCGCCTCCCGCTGCGCTCGGTCTGGAGCCGCCGCCGGCCCCGGTACCGCCGGCTCCGGCGCTGCCCGCTGCGAATGACCTGCAGGTCGCCGTCCCCGTCGAGCGGGCGGCGGGGGCAGGCCTGCCTGACCGGGGCTTTGGGCTGCTCGCGGCGGCCGTGGTCGAGGTGGCCGGCGCGCCCGCCCGCCGGCGCTCGGCCCTCGCCGCGCTCGGCGGCTGGGCCTGGGCCCGCCTCGGCGCCGATCCGCGAGAGGCGCTGGTGGTCGCCGCGGCCCTGCTGCTGCTCGCCGCGCTGACCCTCGCGCCGGGCCTCGCCGACCTGAACACCGCGCTGATCGGTGATCCGGGGGGAGACAACCTGCGCGGCCTCTGGGGCCTCGAGCTCGTCCGCCACTCGCTGGTCCCGCCCAACGCCGCGCTGTTCAGCCGGGAGTTCAACTTCCCCTTTGGCGGCTGGGCCTTGATCTTGCCCTATGCCTCGAGCGTGGCGGCGGCCCCCCTGGGGCTGCTGATCAGCCCGGTGGCCCGCTGGAACCTCGCCGTGCTGCTCTGGCTGTGGACGACCGGCTTTGGCATGGCCGCCTGGGTCCGGACCCGCAGCGGCTCGTGGTCGGCCGGCCTCGCCGCCGGCGGCGTGCTCATGGGCCAGCCGATGCTGCTGCACGCCATCGCCGACGGCACCCCCGAGCACCTCGGTTTTGGCACCATGCTGGCGACCCTGTGCTTGCTCGAGCTGCTGATCCGCCGGCCGAGCGCGCTGCGGGCCGCGCTGATCGGCCTCGTGGGCGGCCTTGTGGCCCTCGACAGCCCCTATCAGGCCATCTTCCTCGTGCTGCTGGCGCTGGAGCGGGGGCCCCTCACCGCCCTGCGCCTGCGGCGCTTCGGCGGGAGCGGCGCGCTGGTGGTCGTGCTCGTCGGGCTGCTCTGCGCGGGCCTCGCGGTCGGCGGCCTCTGGGCCCTCTACGGCCAGTTCCCCGCGGCGGGGTCGGCGGGCGAGGGCCTCGCGGCGAACCGGGCCGGCAACGCGGTCAACCTCGTGCACTGGTGGCGGCTCGAGGTCGGGCGCTACCCGATCCGCGACCCCTCGCTGGTGCCGGCCGCCCTCGCGGTCTGGACCGTGGTGCCCGCCGCGCTGCTCGGCCTGTGGGGCGGGCTGCGGTCCAGCCTCACGCTGCTGACCGCCCTGCTGCTCGCGGTGCTGGCGCTCGGGGTCGGCGCCGAGCTCGCCGCCCCGCTCAGCGGCTGGCTCGGCGGGGCCGGCGCGCCGCTGGCCCAGGCCATCGACGCCTGGAACGGTGAGCTCTACGAGCTCCCGGGGATCTCGTCGGTGCGCTTCCCCCGCCGCTTCTTGGTGCCGGCCGCCATGGCCCTGCTCGTCGCCGCCGGCGTGGGCTGGGCTGCCCTCGAGGAGGACCTGCGCCGCGGCCGCGGGCCCGCCCTGCGCGCCGCCCTGCTCGGCCTCGGCTTCGTGCTCGCCCTGGTCGGCGGCCAAGAGGGCCAGCGCGTGATGGGCCTGCAGCACCCCTTCCCGCGCACGGTGCTGCCGGCCGTGGCGGCCATGGACTTCATCGCCGCCCACCCCGAGCCCGGCGCGGTGGCCCTGCTGCCCGAGAAGCGGGCCTCGCGCAGGGCGCTGCAGCGGCACGAGCTGCCCGTCTTTGGCGGCCTGGACGCCTCTTTGGGCGGCGCGGCCCCGCTCTACCTGCAGGTGCTGCACGGGCGGCCGCAGGTGGGCTTCCCCGCCCTGCTGACGCTGGCGCCGCGCGAGCGCACCCCGCGGGCCCGGGGCCTGCTCGAGGACTGGGACCAGCTCGCCAACCCGGCCATGCTCGGCGAGGCGCCCCCGGTCTCGGCCACCCGGCCCGAAGACGACGGGCGCCGCGCGGTGGGCCTCGACCTGCTGATGCGCGAGGGCCTGCGCTTCCTCGTGCTCGACGACGCGCTCTACGCTGAGGACGAGGTGGCCGCCCTGCGCCGCCAGCTCGGCGCCCACCTCGCCGAAGAGCAGGTCTTTGACGACGGCACCGGCCTGCGGGTGATCGTGCTGCGGCCCTAGCCGCGCCCGGCCGACCGGAGCGCGCCGCGCAGCGGCGGTCGCGCAGCGACCCAGCCGGGCGGGCGGCGATCCCGCCGCAGGCGGAGCGCCGCCCGGGGCCCCGGCGCCGCGCGGAGGGGGGCCCTGGGCGCCCCCCATCCGGCGGCCTCAGGGGCAGACCACCTCGGTCCAGGCGGCGAGGTTGTCGGACTCGTCGCACTCGGTCTGGCCGCTGGCCCCGGTGCCGTCGTCGTCGACCACCAGCTCGAGGCCGCCGCCGGGCAGCAGCAAGCCCGCGTCGAAGGCGAAGGTCAGCGTCGGGGTCAGCACCCCGCCGGCGATCGGCGGCGCCCAGGTCGCGGTCGCCACGAGGCGCCGGGCGGCCCCGTCGGTGCTGTAGAGGGCCAGCGGCACATCGGCGGCGCTGTCGGCCCCGCCGAGGTTCTGCAGGCGGGCGGTCACCAGCACCTCGTCGCCGGTCGCGCAGCCGCTGGCGCAGACGTCGACGATCTGGCCCTGCAGGTTCACCGCCGCGGTGTCGACCGCCGGGCGGGCCCGGTAGACGTTGTAGATCTGCCACCAGGGCGCCGGGCGCGCGGGCACCGAGCCGTCGGGGTTGATGTTGGTGACGGCGAAGTCGTGGGTGTGCCAGGCCGGGCCGGCCTTCTGCCAGCCCGAGCCGTTGTGGCCGAAGACGGTGAGGCCCGACCAGCCGGCGTAGCCGTAGTTGTTGCTCGAGATCAAGATCTCGGCGCTGCCGTCGCCGTCGGTGTCGGCCACGCTCGGGTACTCCCAGAGCGTGCCGCTGGCGTGGCCGGCGTCCTCGAAGTGCACCGCGCCGGTGGCCCCGTCGAGGATGTAGAGCTTGTCTTCGTCGGCGTAGAGGACCTCGTAGACGCCGTCCCCGTCGACGTCGTAGCCCGAGCAGGAGCTCAGGCCCGAGTAGTCGGCCACCGGCTTGGACCAGACCAGGGCGCCGCCCAGATCGTGCACCTGGAAGGTGTTGGTCGACGCCCAGCCGATCTCGGCGCTGCCGTCGCCGTCGAAGTCGGCCACGCAGGGGGCGCCCGGCTGTGCGGTGCCGGCGGCCACCCGGCTGCGCTCGGCCCCGCTCGGCTCGTAGACCCCGAGGTAGCCGGCGCCGAGCATCACGACCTCGGCCTCAGGATCGCCGTCGGCGTCGATCACCGCCGCCCAGTGGCCGTAGGTGCCGGCGAAGGGCGCCCGCCAGCGGACCGCGCCGGTGTGCTCGTAGACGATGTCGGCGAAGATGATCTCTTGCACGCCATCTTGGTCGAGGTCGGCGGCGGTGGGGATCCAGTAGGGGACGCTGGGCAGCACGCCGACCGTGACCTCGACCGCGCCGCTGCGGCCGTCGAGGATGAGCTCTTGGGCCAGCACCTCGACGTCACCGTCGCCCTGCAGGTCGGCCACCGCCACCTGCGGGTAGGTCGAGAAGCGGGTGGTGGCGGGGCTGGTCCACAGCACGCTGCCGTCGCCGCGCAGGGCCATCGGCTGGCCGTAGATGTTGAAGGTCAGCACGTCGGTGCGGCCATCGCCGTCGACGTCGGCCAGGGCGGCCCCGCTGTAGGGCGAGATGCCGCCGACCGCCCAGATCTCGGCGCGGGTCACGCCGTCGAGGGCCACGATGGTGCCGTCGTAGCCAGAGCCAAAAGCGGTGACCACGATGATGGGGTGGTCGTTGAGGTCGACGTCGCCGTCGAGGTCGGTGTCGATGAGGTTGCCGACCACCGGCACGCTGAAGGCTTGGCTGACGCTCGGATCGGTCGACAGCCCCGACCAGCGCCACTCGACCGCGACGTTCCACGGATCGGTGACGATGACGTCGGGAGAGGCGCAGGCCTCGTCGATGGTCACGGCGCCAGGCGTGGTGATCTCGTCGACCTCGCACTCGCGGCAGTCGGGCACGCCGTCGCCGTCGGTGTCGGGGAAGTCTTCGTCGATCGCGCCGTCGCCGTCGTCATCGATGCCGTTGCACTCTTCTTCGGGCGTGGTCGTGCCACCCCCGCCGCCGTCGCCCTGGCCGCCGTCGCCCTGGCCGCCACCGCCGCCGTCGGCGGGCTGCCCCGCGGTGTCGTCGGCCTCGCCGTTGGCGCCTTTGCCGTCTGAGAAGTTGTAGTCGCTGCAGGCGGGCAGCAAGAGCAGGGCGAGGGCGGCGTGGGCGCGGGTGGGCATCGGGGGACCTCCGCGGTGATCCTACCTGAAGCTGAACCATCCGCTGCGGCGCGTGAACCCGGCGTCACGCCCCCACGACGCGGCTGACGGCGGCCTCGCCGCTGCGCTACAGTGGGGCGCGAAGGGGGGGCGGCGCACGTCGCGCGCGCGGCTGCGCGCAGGTCCGTCTCCACCGGCGAACATCCCCCGCTCCGCGACCACGCCGGGCTCGCTCCGGCCCTGGCCTGCGCCACACCGACCGAGGCGCTCCATGCTGCAGACCCCCCGCGCTCCCCTCACCGTGATCTTGCTCGCTGTCGGCTGCGGCGGCGGCCTCGGCCTCACCAAGTACGAGGTCGCGGCTGACTCGGGCGCGGGCGGGCTCAACGTCGGCGGCGACGGCGCCAACGGCACCCCCGACACCGGCTGGGGCGGCAGCAACGGCGGCGGCAGCTCGGGGGGCGACGGCGGCACGTCTGGCGGTGACGGCACCGCCGACGGCGGCACCGGCGACGACAGCAGCGCCGACGGCAGCGGCAGCACCGGCGGCGGCAGCACCGGCGGGGGCTCGACCGGCGGCGGCAGCACCGGCGGCGGCGGCTCGACGGGCGGCGGCTCGACGGGCGGCGGCTCGACCGGCGGCGGCAGCACCGGCGGGGGCGGCGGCGCGAGCAGCGTCACCGGCGCGCTGAACCTCACGGTCGACGACTTCTTTGGCAGCCGCGCCTGCAGCAGCAGCTTCACCACCCGCGGCACCGCCTCGTCGGTCAGCTGCGCGGGCTGCGACTTCGTGTTCGACATGGTCGCGACGCCGGGGGCCGACAGCTGCGGCGTCGGCGCGCTGAGCTACTCGGTCGCGGTCTACCCCGGGTACTACGGCACCTACGACGCGATCCTCTACCTCTACGGCAGCTCGTGGTACCTCAACGGCTACGCGATGCAGTCGGGCAGCACCATCCTGTATGGCCGCTACTACGACCCGATCTACCTGAGCTACTACGACCTGCTGCCCTACTACTACAGCCGCTACGGCCAGTTCCGGTACTGAGCGCCGGCCCGGCGGCGGGCGGGCGCCCCTCGCCCCCGCGGAGGGCCGATGCGCGTCGTCGCCCGCCTGCTGCTGCGCGCCGCGGGCCCCGGCTGGGGCACGCTGGTCAGCACCGGGCTCATCAGCGTGCTGCCCCAGGCCCACGCCGCGGGCTTGCCCCAGGCCTGGCGGGGCGTCTGGCTCGCCTGCGCCCTGCTGCTCGGCACGCTGGCCTCGCTCGGCGTGATGGCGCGCCCGGCGGCCCGGCTCGGTCCGGTCGGCACCGGGGCGGCCGCGGTCGGGATGAGCGCGCTGCTGCCCCTCATCGCCGCGCTGGCCCCCCAGAGCGGGCCGCTGGCCGCCGGCCTGATGTTGATCGCCCTGACCGCGGCCCGGGCCCTCGCCCAGCTGCTGACCCGCGAGCTCGACCCGCGGGGCGTGCTCGCCGCGGGGCCGGCCCTGCGCGAGGCCAATGACCGCGCCGGGCTGCTCTGGCGCCAGCTCGGGATGCTGCTCGGGCCCCCGGCCGCCGCCGCCCTCGGGCTGCAGGCGGGGAGGGCGGCGGGCCTCGCGCTGCTCGGCGGCGCGCTCACCCTCGGCGGCGTGTGGAGCTTGGCGTCGGCCGGGGCCTTCTCGGCGCAGCCGCCCGAGGGGGGCGCGGGGCTGGCCCCGGCGCCCACGGCCGAGGACCGGGCGCTGATCTGGGCGGGGCGCCTGCTCTACGGCGGCCTCTCGCTGTGCTCGGCGCTGCTCTTTGGCGTGCTGGCCGAGCTGCACGGCCTGCCTGACGCGAGAGCGCGGGTCGCCGCCCTGCTGCCCCTGCCGCCGCTGTTCGCGGTGCTCGCCACCCTGGCCTGGGCCCGCCTCGGGCGGGGGCGGGCGCTCGGACCGGCGGCCCTGCTGCCGGCCGCGGCCGGCCTCGTGGTCTTCGGGCTCGCCCTGCTGACCCCGCTCGCCGCGCGGCTGCCGCTCGCCGCGCTGGGGGCCTCGCTGTTGGGCGTGGCCTTCGCGTCCTTCTTGGCGGCGTTTCGGGGCGCGGCCTCGTCGGCGGCCCTGGCCGGCAGCCCGGCCCTGCTGCACGCCTACAACAACCTGAGCAACACCGGCGCCCTGCTCGGCTTCGGCCTGCTGCTGCCGGCGACGGCCCTCGCGCCGCTGCTCGGCGCCCCGGCCCCGGCGGTGGGCGCGGCGCTGATCAGCGCGCTGGGGCTCGCCGCCGGCGCGGTCGTGTCCGGGCTGCTGCGGGCGCGGGCCGCCCGCGGCGCCTGAGCGCTGCCGGCGGGGCCGCGGCTCACCGCCGGCGCAGCAGCCCCTCGGCGCAGAGCTCGCGCAGCAGGCGCTCGGCCCGGGCGCCGGCCCCCGCCTTGCGGGCCCAGCCCACCGCTTGGGGCCAGGGCTTGGGCGCCCGCAGGCCCTCGAGCAGCCGGGCGAGGTCGGGCGCGACCACCTGCAGGTCGAGCCGCCCGCCGCCGCAGGGCCGGGCCAGGGCGTGCTCGTCGCCGGGGCCGAGGCGGGGCGGCGTGAGGCGGCGCCCCTCGTCGACGATGGCCTGCACGGGGCTGTCCCCGAGCAGGGTGAGGGCCTGGCCATAGGCCGCGACCGCGCCGGCCGGCAGGCGCAGCAGCTGGGCGCCGTCGGCCAAGGCCACCCCGGCGCCGGGCGTGGGCGGGGCGCGGCGGGCGCGGGCCAGGGCGTGCTCGATGGCGCCCAGCGGCCCGGCCGCGGGGGCGAGGGCGGCCGCCGCGGCCAGCGCGAGGCTGCCGCGCCCGGTCAGCACCGCGGTGAAGGCCGGGCCCGACAAGAAGGCGTCGACGGCGGCCGGGCCGAGCAGGCCGCCGATGACCGGCAGCTCTTCGAGGGCGGCGGTCACCAGCCGCGCCCGGCGGTAGCGGTCGACCCCCCAGGCCCGCGGGTCGACCGCCCGCAGCAGGGCGAGGTCCTCGGGGGGCAGGCCCAGCGTGTCGGCGCCGGCGGCGACGGCGGCGGCGAGGGCGGGGTCGATGCTCAGCCGCACGACCGCCTGGTGCAGGCGCAGCACCCGGGCGCGCGCGGCCTCGAGCGGGGGGATGGCCGGGTCGGCCTCAGCGGGCAGCAGGGGGCACCTCGGGGCGGGGCAGGTGGGGCCCGAGCCGCGCGCGACACTCTGCGAAGAGCGGCAGCACCGCCTCGATGGGGTTGCGCTCGCACTCGATGATCACGGCCTTGAGGTTGGGCGCCCGCGCCGCGATGTGCGCGGCCAGCGCCCAGGTGCCCGGCTGGATCTGCAGGCCGTGGTCGTCCTCGAGCGTGGCCAGGCCCTCGTGCACGGCGGGCTGTCCGCCGGCGATGTGCAGCTCGACCACCCGGTCGAGCGGCAGGTGCTCGAAGCCGGCGAACAGATCGAGCCCGCGGGCCTGCTGGAACATGAGCAGGTGGGCGCAGTCGATGAGCAGGCCGGTGTCGGCCGCCTCGGCGACCTGCCCGAAGAACTCGAGCAGGTGCATCGGCCCGACAAAGGCGGCGCCGGGCGGGTTCTCGGGCAGCACCTCGAGGCCGGTCGCTTCCCGCAAGGCGCGGATGCCCGCCGCCATCGGGCCCACCGCCTCAGGCAGCAAGATCGGCGGAAGCAGCAGCATGTGGCCGCGGTCGCGGGCGCCGAAGTGCCAGAGGCCGGCGTCGCCGCACAGCCACGCGGGGCGCAGCGTGGCGCACAGCGCGCGGACGCCGCTGAGCCAGGCCTCGTCAAGGTCCTCAGGCTCGTCAAAGTTGACGTCGAGGAAGTGGTAGGTCGTCGGCCAGCCCCGCGCCGCCCAGGCCCGCGCGGTGGGGTCGAGGCCCTTGGCCAGCTCGACCCCGACCTCTAAGAAGTCGGCGCTGTGGTGCAGCTCCCGCAGCGCGACCGGGTCGAGGGCGCCGGCGGCGGCGCTGGCGCCGTACTCGGTCGAGACCCCGAGGCCCAGGGCGGGCAGGGCGCGCGCGCGGACCGGGAAGGGGGCGGTGCTGGGCATGGGGCCTCCGGGGGCCGGCCGGGTATCGCGTGCGCGGGCTGTGCCGGGCCTGCCCGGGCGCAGCCGCGCCTCACTCCATGTAGCCGAGCAGCTTCAGCTTCTCTTGATCCATGTCGCTCAGGACGTTCTCGACGATGGGCGTGCCCGCGGCCAGCGTCGTCCACAGCGCCGCGAGCCGCTGCTCGGCGGCGGCGAGGCGGGCCGCGTCGGAGGGGGCGAGGTCGGCCCGCTCGGCGGGGTCGGCCCGCAGGTCGTAGAGCTTGCGGGCGTCGACGAGCCCGTCGTAGCTCTTCTCGATGTGAATGAGGTGCAGGTCGCCATCCAGCAGGCCACGGGCCACCGTGCGCTTGGGCCACTGCAGGTCGAGCACCAGCGGCCGGGGCGGCAGCACCCCGTCTTTGGCGGCCGCCCTGAGGTCGACACCGTCGAAGGTGCCCTCTGGCAAGCCTTTGTCGAGGCCGACCGCCGCGAGCACGGTCGGCGTGACGTCGAGCAGCGAGGCGGGGCCCTTGACCACCGCCCCCGCGGTCTGTCCCGGGTACTTGATGATGAGCGGGACCTGGACGACCTCGCGGTGCAGCGTGTAGCCGTGCGAGAAGCCGCCGTGCTCGAACATCTCTTCGCCGTGGTCGGCGGTGACGATGATGAGCGCGTTGTCGTAGCGGCCGGTCGACCGCAGGTGGCTGAGCAGCTTGCCCACCTCGTCGGTGGCGTAGCGGACGGCGGTCAGCTGCTGCTCGCGGGCG
>JBJONS010000270.1:0-2504 GCA_046051725.1 Pseudomonadota bacterium
GCGCCCTCGAGGCGGCTCGCCACGTTCACCACATCGCCGATGACAGTGTACTCGAGCCGACGCGCCGAGCCGATGTTGCCGGAGACCGGCTCGCCGTAGGCCACGCCAACCCGCAGCGCGAAGGGCTCGACACGGGCCCGGTCCGGCGCCGCGTTCATGCGTGCCACGACGCTCTGTAAGGCGAGCCCGCAGCGAAAGGCGCGCCGCGCGGGCGGCTCGGCGCCGGCGTCTTCCAAGAAGACCACCATCATGCCATCCCCGATGCGTTTGTCCAGGATGCCGCCGAACCGGTCGATCTCCGGGTCCATCGCGCCAAAACAGGCATTCAAGAACCGAACGACCTGCTCCGGCGGCACAACCTCCGACCACGGCGTAAAGCCGACGACATCCGAGAACAGCACCGCCGCCCGCCGCCGGTCGCCGCCGAGCCGCAGCGCCTCCTCTGGGGCCGCCGCGATGCGCTCGACCACGGTCGGAGGCAGATACTGGGAGAGCTTTTGGTTCGTGAGCAGGGCCGCGGCCAGCTCGGCCCGCTCGCGGCGCAGCCGATCGAGCAGCCGCGCGTTCGCGAGCGCGAGGCCCATGCGATGCCCGACCTGCTCCAGCAGGGAGACGTCCTGCACGCCAAGGCTGCGGTCGGGTGCAACCTGGTCGACCAGCAGCAGCCCGAGTGGGCCATCGGCCGTCGAGACCGGGGTGGCCACGAACGCGCGGCTGCCGAGGAGGTCAAGCAGCGCGCGATTGTGTGGTTGGAGCCGCTCCCGGAAGTCCGCGACATCCTCGACATGGAGCCCGCGACCGCGGCGCACCACGTTGGCGAACAGCAGCGGGTCGTCGCGCCCCGCGTCCAGCCCGAGGTCGAGATCCGCCAAGGCCTCCGCCACCGCAACCGGGAATCCCTCACCCTGCCGAAACCGCAGCCGCCCCGCCGCGAGATCGGCCTCCAAGAACATCGCGCGGTCGTAGCCGAGCGTATTGCGGATCTCCCGCAGCGCTGTGCCGATGAGCGTCGCCGCGTCTTCGGCCCGGCGCGTCAGCGCGTCCACGCGCTCCAGCAGGATGCGCTCGCGGAGCTTGCGGGTGTATCCGTCTGAGAACCCGCGGGCCGCGACGAGCTGGTCACGCAGATCGGCCGAAACCCGAACCGCCCGCCGCTGCAAGGCCCGCGTGTGCATCGCCAGCAAGGCCACCCCGAACAAGGCCGGCACCAGCGCCGGCCCCGGCCCGACCGCGCCCAGCAACCCCAGCGAGAGCGCCACCGCCCCGACGGCTCCCCAAGGCAGCACGCCCTCGCCGCGCGCCCGCGCCTCCCAACGCACCCGGTACTCACAGCAGGCCCCGCCCTCGTGAATGCAGACCGGGTGCTCGATCTGCGCGGGCGGCAGATCAAAGATGCGCGGGATGCCCGCCAGCGCACCCTGCCGGTTCAAGCAGAAGAGCGGGTCGTCCCGGTGCCCGGGCTGCACCTCGAAGCGCAGGGTGGCCGTCTGCGCGCCCAGCTCCACCGCCGCCCACCGGGTGATGCGCGACAGCTCGCCATAATCGACGAGGCGCTCGTACACGAACTGCGGGCCGCCCAAGGCGCGCAGCACATGCCAGGTCGGCCCCACCAAAGACGGTTGCGCGAGCGCCAGCCCCGCCTCGTAGGTGAGGAGCGGATTGCCGCTCACCGCCACCATCTCCCGGCTGATCGCCAGCATCTGGGCGGTGGAGATCCACATCGCCGGATCCCGCAACAGCTCGACCGGCACGCCCGCCCGCCCCAGCGCCGCCCCGAGGGCCTCCGCCCCAAAACGCTGCTCGAAATACGCGACCATCGGCGCAACCAGCCGCGAGCTAAACACCAGCTCGTCGTCCCGCGCGGCTCCCGCGCCGCCTCCGGAAGCCGGCGAGGGACTCATTCGGCAGGAGCCACGCCGCTCGCGATGTAGCCGAGCGTGGACCCGAAGGCCCCGGGGTCGGACGCGAGGGCCCGCGCCGCGGCCAGCGTGTCCTCCACCGCGGCGGGCGCGAGCAGGTCCGGCGTGACGATCTGCCGCTTGAAGCCAAGCGTGATGTCCACAAAGGTGGCCATACCGACATCTTCGCTGGTGAAGGGCTGAAGCTCGACCCGGACGCGCTCGAAACCCGCGCTCACGAGCAACGACCGCAACTTTCGGCCGATGAGGCGGTCCCCGCCGACCCTCGCCTGCGCCGCCTGCGACGCGGTGAGCAGCGCAGAGAGCCCGGCCGGCTCCGGGTGGATCAGCAACCCGGCGTCGTCCGTGTCCACGAGGACGACGCGCCCGCCCGGCCGCATCACCCGCCGCAGCTCCTTCAGCACGGCGGCCGGCGCCGAGAGGTGCTGAAAGAGGAACCGCGAATACGCGAAGTCGACCGAGGCGTCCGGGAGCGGAAGGCGGTCGGCCCAGGCCTCCACGAAGCGTACATGGGAGTGCCCAAGCGCCACCATGCGCGCGGCCGCCTGTGCGAGGAGGGCCGCGCTCGCGTCCACCCCGGTGACA
>JBJONS010000271.1:0-10052 GCA_046051725.1 Pseudomonadota bacterium
CGGTGGCCCCGGTCGTGCGCGGCCAGAGCACGGCGAGGCCGGCCGGCGCCGGCGCGTCGGCGCGCAGCCAGCGGATCACCGCGAGGTAGACCGGCGCGAAGTCGTTGCCGTTGACGAAGACGAGGCGCTGGCCGGCGAGGGCTGCATCCCGCGGACCGGCGACCTCGGCCTCGGCGAAGACAGCGCCCTGCAGGGGCAGCGCGGCGATCTTCAGGCTGAGCAGCGCCGCGGCGAGGGGCCCGTGCAGCAGCCCGAGGAGCCGCAGCCCGCGGCCCGGCGCGCCCTCGGCCAGCGCGACGCCGAGCAGGCCGGCAAAGCCGAGGCTCGGGGCGAGCAGCAGGCGCTCCATCGGGAAGGCCGCGCAGAGCGGGATCGCCGAGAGCACAGCGCCGAGCGCCAGGGCCCGGGCCGGCGCCGACCGGCGCAGGGTCGGCAGCAAGAGCGCGGCCCCACCCAGCGAGATCAGCGCCGCTGCCGCCACCATCACCGCCCGGCCGGCCCGCGGGGCCACCGCCCAGGCGTCGATCGGCAGCTGCCCGAGCTGGCCGGCGACCAGCAGGGGGAGGCGCTGGGCCACGGCGGCGGCGAAGCGCAGGGGTTCGCGCCCCGGATCGATGTACAGCGCGGAGCCCTCGGCGCCAAAGCCGAAGTGCTGGTAGCCCAGCCGCCACACCACCAGCGCCGCGGCCCAGGGCACCAGCGCCGCGGCCCGGGCCCGCCAGCCGCCCGGCCCGAGGCAGAGCTCCCAGGCGACCAGGTAGGCGCCGGCGGCCACCGCCGACTCGCCGGCCAGCAGCGCGACGCCGAACAGGCCGAGCGCCGCCGCCCGGGCCCCCCGCCGACCGGCGGCCCGCCCCTCGATGTGCAGCAGCAGGGCGCCGAGGCCCAGGGCCAGCGCCACCAGGGCGTTGCGGTTGGCCACCCAGCCGAAGCCGACCGCGTGCGCGTCCTCGACCGCGAAGAGCAGCGCGCCCAGGCCCGCCGCCGCGCCCGCGCCGCTGATCCGGCGGAGCAGCAGCGCGCCGAGCCCGACCAGCGCGCCGGCCCAGGCCAGCGAGTGCGCGTGGGCCAGCGCCGGAGCGCCGGGCCAGAGCGCCTCGTCGAGCAGGTGGGTCGCGGCGCTGACCGGGCGGAGGAAGACCACCCGCAGGTCGGGCGCGGCCCACCAGCCGACGAGCCCGGCCTCGCGCAGGGCGCCCGCCCCGGCGCCGCCGTCGAAGAAGGTGAACAGGTCGAGCAGCGGCTCGGCCTCGGCCTGCATCCCGACCCGCCGCATCGTCGCGAGGTGGAACCAGTCATCGCCCTGCAGGCCGCCCCAGAGCGCGGGCAGGCTGAGCAGGATCGCGAGCAGCGCGGCGATCAGGGGGAGCCGCTCGTGCTGGAGCAGGGGGTGCGCCAGGAGGGGGCGGGGCGGCGGGCGGAGGGTTTCGCGCATCCCGCAGCCTCCCACAGGCGCGGGGCGGCGGGGGGAGATTCAGGCGCGGCCCAGCACCGGGGGGCGTTGCGGGGGGCGGGAGCCCCCCGCCCACCGGCCTCCCCTCCCCTTGTCGGGAGCTCAGCCGCCCAGGCGGCGCAGCGCCTCGGCCACGGCCTGCCGCGGGTCGGGGCGCGGACCGGCCGGCTCGGGCGCGGCGGACGGCCAGGGATCCGCGGGCGCGGGCGCCCCCGAGGCCGCCGGAGCGGCGCCGAAGCTCGGCTGGCTCGGCGGGCGGCCCTTGGCGGTGAGCCCGGCCACCATCGCCGCGGGCAGGGGCCGGACCCCGCCCAAAGGAACGGCCAGCAGGGCGATCCGGGCGAGGTGCTCGACGAGCTCGATGCGCAAGAAGGCCTGCTCGGGGCTGCCGCCCACGGTCAGCAGCCCGTGACCCGCCAGGATCACCACGTCGGCCACCGCCAGCGCCTCGGCCACCCCGCGGTCGAGGGCGGGATCGCCGGGAGCGGCCAGCGCCACCACGGGCAGGGTCGGACCGAGGCTCACCGCCGCTTCGGCCAAGAAGGGGTGCGGGATGCCCTGGCCGGCGGCCGCAAAAGCGCAGAGGTGGGGAGGGTGGGCGTGCAGCACCACCCCGATGTCAGGACGGGCCGCCAGCGCCGCCCGGTGCAGGTGCAGCTCGGACATCGGCTTGCGGCTGCCGGCAAGCACCGCGCCGGCGGCGTCGAGCACGAGCAGCGTCTCGGGCGCGATCTCGGCCTTGGCCATCGCGGTGGGCGTGCACAGCAGCCGGCCCTCGCCCAGCCGGGCCGTGGCGTTGCCGTCGTGGTTCGCGACCCAGCCGCGGGCGGCGAGCTGCTGCACCACCGCGGCGAGGTCGCGGCGCAGGTCCTCTTCGCGCGGCGCGCTCACCGGCCCACCACCGGCAGGTCAACCGCGTCGACCACGCCGAGAACGACGGCGTGCAGAGGCTCTTCGCCGGCGCCCAGCACCTGACGGGCGGTGTTGCCCTCGCGGGCGGCCAGCACCAGATCGCCCGGGCCGGCCTGGGCGGCGTCGACCGCCATGAAGTCGGGGCCGACCGGGCTGTGGGTGTCGGGCCCGACCGGGACGAGCACCAGCACGGTGCGCCCCTCGAAGGCGGCGTGCTGGACGGTGCTCACGCAGTTGCCGACCACACGGGCGAGGATCACAGCAGGCTCCGGTCGGACCAGACGCGGTCCACGATGCTGATCACGGCGCAGTCGACCGGCACGAAGGTCTGGGGCAAGGCCAGGGCCGCCTCGCGCCCCGAGGTCCAGCTCACGAGATCGCCTGGGCCCGCCTGCAAGGCGTCGGCGGCGACGATCGGCTCGCCGGTGGGGGCGCCGTCGGCCCCCTGGGGCTGGATGAGCAGCAGCCGCACCCCCTCGAGGCCCTCGGACTTGACCGTGCAGACCACACGGCCGCGGACACGCGCGAGCTCCACTCAGGCCTCCCGGCCGAGCGCGAAGGGCGCCGGCCGCAGCAGGAAGGGGATGAGATCGGGGTGCGGGCGGGCGATCCGCTCGATGCGGTGCAGGGCGCCCGCCGCGCGCAGCTGGGCCTCGGCCACCGTCAGGCCCTCGTCGACGTCGTGCTGGGCGCCGGCGATGACCGCGTAGGCCCGGCCGCCGAGGCCGCCCGCGACCCGCAGGCCGCAGAGGCGCACGTCGGCGTCCTTCAGCGCGCGGTCGACCGCCAGCAGCGCCGGCGCGATGGCGCCCCCCTCGATGACGCCGAGGCAGTCGTAGCTGTCGGCGTCTTCGCGCAGCGTGTGGCCGCGCAGGCCGCGCAGCAGGGCCGGGTGGGCCATCGGCAGCAGCAGGTGGTGCAGCACCGCCGGACCGGCGCAGCGCAGGCCCGCGCCGACCGCCTCGTCGACCTCGGCCACCGGCCCGCACAGCAGGATCAAGAAGCGCCCAGGCTCGACGAGGTTGGCCTCGAGCACGCGCACGGGGGCCTGCTTGACCAGCGCGTCGAGCGCGCGGAGACCCGACGCGACCGCGTCGAGCTCCAGCAGGGCGAGCGCGTCCTCAACCATCGGCTCTCGCCCTCCCCGCTAGACGATGCGGAAGTATCCGGAGAGGGTGCAGCGGCGCTCGCGGGTAAACGTCCGCGCGGTGGTCAGCCCGTCGCCGGTGGGCGAGGCGATGGTGAAGCTCGTGTAGCCCTCGCCGCCAAAGCCGAGACCAGCGACGTGCGGCGCGTTCTTGACGAAGATCGAGCCGTTGAACGCCCGGGCCATGCGGTGCAGGGCGTCGAGGTTGCGCGAGTACATGCTGGCCGTGTGGCCGTAGCCGTGCTCGGCCTCGACCGCGAGATCGATGCCCTCGTGCACGTCCTTGACCCGCACGAAGGGCAGGACCGGCATCAAGAGCTCGTGCTGGACGAAGGGGTGGTCAAAGTCGACCTCGCAGATGATGAGCCGCGGGTCGCCCTTGAAGTGCACGTCGATCTCTTTGAGCAGCACGCCGGCGTCTTTGCCCACCCACTTGCGGTCGACGTGCTGGCGATCGGGCGTCAGCAGCAGCTTCTCGAGGCGCGTGATCTGGTGGTTGCGCAGGCGCACGTTGCCGAGCTTCTCGACCCGGTCCATCAGCTCGTCGAAGATGCCGTGGACCGCGAAGACCTCTTTCTCGTCGACGCAGATGATGTTGTTGTCGAAGCTGGCGCCGAGCGTGATGCCGCGGGCCGCCCGGTCGAGATCGGCGG
This sequence comes from Pseudomonadota bacterium, assembly GCA_046051725.1. GTDB lineage: Bacteria > Myxococcota_A > UBA796 > UBA796 > UBA2385 > JAEUKK01. Next base: position 4,166 of record JBJONS010000271.1, read on the forward strand.
TCTCGTCGACCACCACCGGCGGGTTGCCGGGGCCGCCGGCCACGCAGCGCTTGCCCGAGCGCAGGGCGGCCTGGACCACCGCGCCGCCGCCGGTGACCACCACCATGCGGGTGCCCTTGTGGAGCATGATCTGGCTGGCCGAGTCGATGGTCGGGCTGCCCACGCAGGTCATCAAGTCGACCGGGCCGCCGACCTCGACGCTGGCGCGGTTGATGAGATCAACGACCCAGGCGCTGCAGTGCTTGGCGCCGGGGTGCACGTTGAAGGCGACGGCGTTGCCGCCAGAGACCATGCCGATGCCATTGTTGAGGATGGTCTCGGTCGGGTTGGTGCTCGGCGTGATCGCGGCGATGACGCCGTAGGGCGCGCGCTCAACCAGGGTGAGGCCGTCGTCGCCGGTCATCGCCACCGGCTCGAGGATCTCGGGCCCCGGCGTGCGGTGGATGACCAGCAGGTTCTTCTTGATCTTGTCTTCGACCCGCCCGAGCCCGGTCTCTTCGTGCGCGAGCCGGGCCAGCGTGGTGACGTTCTGCGCCGCCCGCGCGCGGATGTTCGCGATGATCTCGCGCCGCTTGTCGAGGGGCAAAGCGACCAGCGTGTGCTGGGCGACCGTGGCGGCGGCGACGGCGTCGTCGACCGAGCCGTAGACGCCGAGCGGGTGCGCGGGCAGGGCCGCCGGGCGCTGGGCGGGCTCGGCCAGCCGGCTGACCACCGCCTGGACCAGGGCCGAGACGTCGAGCTCGCCGCTCACGACGCCGCCCCCGACTTGTCGTAGACCAGCGCGCCGTCGACGTCGACCGCGTCGACGATCGCCATGATCACGGCGTCGACCGGGCGCTTGTCGGTCGCGTGGGTCTGGCGGGCCGACGAGCCCGAGGCGTAGAGCACGTACTCGCCGACCCCGGCGCCGACGCTGTCGACCGCGACCACAAAGGCGTCCTTCTCTGCGAAGGCGCCCGAGGCCTGCAGCGCCAGGTCGCGCACCATGAGCAGGCGCAGGCCGTCGAGGCGCTCATCTTTGCGCGTGGCGACGACGGTGCCGACGATTCGACCGAGCTTCATCTGGTCCTCCCCCTCGAGGCGCGCAGGGCCGGGGCCCCGCGGGCCGGCGGCCGCAGACGGCTACTTGGCGGCGGGCCCGCGGCCGAGCGGCAGGACGGCGTCGACGTTCTCGGCCGGCCGGGGGATGACGTGGACCGAGACGAGCTCGCCGACGCGCTGGGCCTGGCGGGCGCCGGCCTCGGTGGCGGCCTTCACCGCCGCGACGTCGCCGCGCACGATGGCGGTCACGTAGCCGCCGCCGATCTTCTCAAAGCCGATCAGCTCGACCCGGGCGGCCTTGACCATCGCGTCGGCGGCCTCGACCATCGCGACAAAACCCTTGGTCTCAATCATCCCCAGCGCGTCAGCCATGAGAGCCCTCTCGGTGCAGCCCGCGGGCTGCGGTGGGTGCGCCCGCGGGGGGCGCACGTACAACAAGGTGAAGGAAGGAAGCGAAGATAGCGGACAGGTCGGTGTTGTCGAAGAGCGCGGCGCCGCAGACCCGCGCCCCTGCTGGAGGCGGGGCCTCGATCAGCGGGCCAGCGCCTCGATGGCGGCGATCGCGGCCTCGCGGGCGCTGTCGATCTCGGCCTCGGTGCCGCCCATCCACAGCCGACCAAAAGCGCCGAAGGGGCGCAGGTTGATGAGGCTGACGTTGGCGGCCTTCTCGGCCTCGTTGGCCGCGGCCACGATCCAGGCGGCCGGCTCGGTCTCAAGGATGAACAGGCTCTGGCCCGGGATCAGCATGTTGCCAGACCGGTCGCGGTTGATGATCTGGGCCTGGTAGGGCTCGACCGCGCGGATGACCTGGTTGCTGACCACCTTGGGCTTGACCCGGTCGGCGGCGGTGAGCTGCAGGTGCTGCAGCACGGCGTCGCCGGCGCTGGTGACCTCGCCCTTGTCGTCGTGGTGGATCTCGAGCAGGCCGTAGGCGCGCTCGACGACCTGGATCGCCGGCGCGGCCCGGGTCGCCTTGAGGGCCACGTCGGTCACGCGGTTGATGATCATGCCGGGCGCCGTCTCAATCCAGAGCGAGGCCTGACCGGCGAGCGGGAGGAAGCCGCGGCAGGTCGTTCCGACAAAGGCGGCGAGCTGCGGCTGAAGGCTGTCGATGAAGACATAGCCGCGAAGGGTGACCGACACCGAACCCCCAGGAGGCGCGCGGGCGGGGCAGGGACGCCCTCGGCCCGTCGTGGACAGGACCGAGCGATACCGCGGCGGGCGCGGGCCCGTCAAGCTGAACACGGAGAGGCCCTGCAGCGGGGCATGATCCGCGCGCCAGACACCGGGGTCCGCGGCGCGCGCCCCCGGCTCTGGCCCGCGATAGGGCGCCCGGTGGGCCGGCCGATCGGCCCCACCGCCGAGGTGCTGGATGTCCGCCCCCGACCGCGCCCCGGCGCTGAGCGTGTGCGTGCCGGTCTACGACGAAGAGGGCAACGTCGATCAGCTGCACGCGCGGCTCGACGCCGCCCTCGCCGGCCTGGACTGGGAGGTGATCTACGTCAACGACGGCAGCCGCGACGGCACAGCCCGCCTGCTCGACGCGGTGGCGGCGCGGGACCCCCGGGCCCGGATCATCCACTTCGTGCGCAACTACGGCCAGACCGCGGCGCTGACCGCCGGCATCCACCACGCGACGGCCCCCGTGCTCGTGACGATGGACGCCGACCTGCAGAACGACCCGGCCGACATCCCGGGGATGCTGGCCCTGCTCGACCGCTGCGACGTGGTCTGCGGCTGGCGGCAGAACCGCCAAGACGCCGCGCTGCGGCGCAAGCTGCCGAGCCGGGTCGCCAACCACTTGATCTCGCGCCTGTCGAAGGTGCATCTGCACGACTATGGCTGCACGCTGCGGGTCTACAAGCGCGAATTCATTCAGGGCATCCCGCTCTATGGCGAGATGCACCGCTTCATCCCCATCTATGTGACCTGGGCGGGGGCCCGCATCATCGAGGTCCCGGTCCGGCACCACGCCCGGACCCAGGGGGTCAGCAAGTACGGGCTGGCGCGCATCCCCAAGGTGCTGCTCGACCTGACGACCGTGAAATTCCTGCGGGACTTCTATGTCACGCCGATCTACTTCTTCGGCTGGGTCGGCTTCTTGATGCTGCTCACGGGGGGCCTCGCGGGCCTGGGCGCGATCGCGGCCTGGGCGGCGGGGGCCAGCCTGCTCGCGACCGCCCTGCTCGTCGTCGCCCCCCTGCTGGTCGCCACCGGCACCCTCGAGGTCACCCTCGGGATCATCGCCGAGGTGCTGATCCGCATGCACTACGAGATCCAGCAGAAGGCGCCATACCGCATCCGCGAGGCGCGGAACCTGCCCGCCGCGCGCACGATCCGCGACGAGGCGCGGGCCGCAGGGGCGCGCTGATGTGCGGGATCGCCGGGTTCTTTGCCGCGGAGGGTCTGGCCCGGCCTGCGGCCGAGGCGCTGCTGGGCCAGATGCTCGGCACGCTGCACCACCGCGGGCCGGACGGAGAGGGTCAGTGGCTGGCGTCGGGTGATCGACCATGGGCGGGGCTCGGCACCCGTCGGCTTGGCTTGGTGGACCTCGATGGCGGCGCACAGCCCCGGAGCGACCAGAGCGGGCGCCTCGTGCTCAGCCACAACGGCGAGCTCTACAACCACAAGCGCCTCGCCGAAGAGCTGCGCGCAGATGGTGTCGAGCTGCGGGGGCGCTCGGACACCGAGGCCTGGGTCCAGCTGATGGGCCACTATGGCATCGAGCCCGCGATTGACCGCGCTGACGGCATGTTCGCCGCGGCGATCGCCGACACCGTGACCCGAGAGGTCACCCTGGTGCGGGATCGCATGGGGAAGAAGCCCCTCTACCTGACCCAGACGACGGAGGGGGTCTGGCTGTGGGCGAGCGAGCCCCGCGCCCTGCTCGCCGCGCCAGGCGTGGACCGGACGATCGACCGCTTGGCCCTGCAGCGCCTCTTGCTCTGGGAGTACATCCCCGGTCCGGGCAGCGCCTGGGCCCAGATCCACAAGGTCGAGGCGGGGACCGCGGTGCGGCTGCGGGCGGGGACCCGCCGCCGCTACTGGACCCTGCCCACCCCTGAAGAGGGCGAGGCCGGGGACGGCGCGCGCTGGGCCCGCAGCCTGCGGGCCAGCCTCGATGTGGCGGTGGGGCGGCGGCTCGAGGCCGACGTGCCCTGCGCGCTGCTGCTCAGCGGCGGCCTGGACTCCAGCGCGGTCGCGGCCCTGGCCGCCGCCCGCCGGCCCGGCCTCGAGGCTTTTCACGTGCAGGTCGACGCGCCTGGCTTCGACGAGTCGGCGGCGGCGGCGGCCACCGCCCAGGCGCTCGGGCTGCGCCTGCGGCCCCTGCGCCTCAAGATCGATGACCTGGACGGCCTCTTCGACGAGGTCACCGCACATATGGACGAGCCGCTGGCCGACAGCTCGCTGCTGGCGACCTGGCACCTCATGCGCGGGGTCGCGGCGGCCGGCTTCCGCTGCGCGCTGTCGGGCGACGGGGCCGACGAGCTCCTCGCCGGCTACCCGACGGTGCGGGCCCACCAGCTCGCGCCCGCGCTCGAGGCCGCATCCCCCCTGCTCCGCGCCGTGGCTGCGCGCACACCGACCACCTGGGGTGGCGTCAGCTGGGACTTCAAGCTCCGCGCGCTGGTCGACGGCCTGGGCGAGCCCTGGGCGCGCCGACACCAGCGCTGGATGGGTGCCTGGGGTGCGGACGAGCTGGGCGCGCCCGACGCGGTCTTCGCGCCGGTGGACGCCATCGCCGCCGCCGCGCCGGGGAGGGGCGGGGCCCGGGCGCTGCTGCTCGACCAGCAGCTCTACTTGCGCGAAGGCGTGCTGGTGAAGGTCGATCGCGCGAGCATGGCCCACGGCGTCGAGGTCCGCAGCCCCTTCCTGGACACCGCGGTGGTGCGGCTCGCCGCCGACATCGGCCTTGGGCACAAGCTGCGCGGCCGTGAGGGCAAGGCGGTGCTGCGCGCGGCGATGGCCGGGCTGCTGCCCGCGGCGGTGCTGCACCAGCGCAAGCGGGGCTTCGGCTCGCCGGTCGGGCCTTGGCTGCGGGGCGCGGGGGCGCGCCGCCTCACCGCGCTGCCCGACCAGCTCGCCGACCTGATCCCGCCGGACCGCATGCGGGCGGTCATCGCCGAGCACGCGGCTGGCGTGCGGGACCACCGCCGGCGCTTGCTCTCGGCGCTCTGCCTCGCGGCCTGGCGGGCGCGGTGGGCATGAGGGCGCCGGGTGGGCGCAGCGGGGTCGGGTCATTGGCGGTGCTCTGGGGGCTGCTGACCGCATCCGCCTGCGCTCCCCAGCCCGCCGCAGGCGACCGCCTCTCGGTGCTCTGCCCCAGCGGCTACGGCGCGCTGCTGGGACCGATCGTGAACGCATGGGGGGCGGCGGCCGGCCTCGAGGTGCAGCTCGCCGAGGACAGCCCTGAGCGGATCGCGCGCCAGGTCAACGGCGGCGCCCGCGCAGACCTGTTCATCAGCGCCGAGCCGGGCTGGCTGGCCGAGCTTCAGCGCGATGATCACCTCGGGGACAGCGCACCGGTCGAACTTTTCGTCGACCCGCTGGTCATCGTCACGCGCACGCAGCCTGAGCGGCCGGTGCACGCGCCCCGCGACCTCGTCACGCCCCGCCCGCTGCGGACCGCGATCCCCCAGCGGGGGTGGGAGGGCGCCGCGACCCGGCGCGCGATGGAGGAGGCGGAGGTCTGGGCGCCCTTGGCGGCCCAGGGGCTCGCCGTGGAGGACGGCGACGCCGCGATCGAGCTGCTGCTGGCCGCCGGGGCGGAGGCGTCCGTGGTGCGGCGCACGGCGGCGCTCAGCGCCGACACGGCGGTCACCGCCACCCGATGGCCGGCCGGCGC
>JBJONS010000272.1:0-11186 GCA_046051725.1 Pseudomonadota bacterium
TGGCGCGCCCACCGGGCGCGCGGGCACGGCCGGAGCCACCGCCGCCGCCGGGGCGGGCCCCGCGGCCTGCAGCCAGGGCGCGGCGTCGAAGGTGCGGGGCGAAGCGCCGAGGGCCGCGGCGGCGGTCGCGAGGCCGCGGGCCGGCGCCGCGGTGAGCGGAGCGGTCGCTGCGATCGCCGCAGACTGCGGCGCGACCTGCGGCGCAGCAGAGATCGTCGCCGCGGCGACCGGCAGGCGCGGGGGGAGCGCAGCGGCCGGCGCGCGCAGGCCAGCCGGCAGCGGTCCAGCGGGCAGCGGGCCAGACGCCAGCAGGCCAGCGGGCAGCGGACCAGCCGGCAGCGGGCTGGGCGAGCCGGAGGGCGGACGGGGGGGCAAGCCGGGGGCGCTGCGGGCAAAAGCGCCGGGCACGGGACCCGCCGGAGCGGCGCCTGGCTGGACCATGGCCGCCACCCACCACATCGCGCCGTCGACCGGGGTCGAGGCAGGCGCCGCCGCGGGGGCCCCACCCTCGTCGGTGAGCGCCGGCCGGGGGCTGAAGCCCAGCCCGGCGGCGTTCGGATCCAGCGCGAAGGCCTCGGGAGAGCGCGGGGGCGCGCTGCGCGCCGGCTGCGGCGGCGGCGCGGTCAGCCCAAGCAGGGCGAGCTCGAGGCCGGCGTCGCCGCCCTCTGCCGGGATCGCCTCGGCCTCGGCCACGCCCAAGGCCGGCCGGGCCGCCGGAGCGACCAGCTGGGGGACGCCGCTGAGGCTCACTGGGGCACCTCTTTGCTCAGCGCGGCCTTGCCGATGCGCTCGGAGAAGCGGGCCGCCTTGGCCGGGCTCATCGCCGCGAGCACCTTGCCGGCCTTGGTCTTGTTCATGCGCTCAAGCACCTCGAGCGCGATGGACTCGTCGGTCTGCTCGAGGATCGCCGCGGCGGCCGGGGGCCGCATGCCCTCGAACATCTTGACCAGGCCGGCGACCCGCGCCTCGCGCTCTTGGTCGAGATCAGCGAGCAGCGCATTGATCTCTTCGCGCAGCTTGGTGAGCTCGGCGAGGCGCTCGGCCATCTTCTCTTCGGCCGCGCGGAGGTCCGCCTCTTTCGCGACCAGCGAGGTCTCGCGCCGGTCGAGCGCCGCCTCTTTCCGGCGGAGCAGCGTCGTGAGCTGCTCCTTCCCCCGCTCGGTCGAGCCGCGGAAGTCACCGCCCAGGTCCGGCGCGCCCATGGCGATGGACACGCCGTAGCCGGCGAGGACACCAGAGAGCAGGCCAGCGAAGGCCCAGATCAGGTTGCGGCTCATGTGTGGTTCTCCCGCCACCAGCGCACGCTGGCGATCGCGTCGAGGCGGCGGCCGTCGGCGCGGCGCGCCTCCAGCTCGGCCTCTGCCTCTTGCCGCTCGATGGCCGACTCGACCACCCGGTGCGCGCGATCCGCGGCGGTCAGCTCTTCGCGCCGGACCCGCACCTCGGCGGCGCGCCGCTCGAGCACGCCCACCTCGCGGCGCAGATCGCCCTCGAGCCGGATGCGCCAGGCGTGCTCGTTGGCCACCCAGCAGGCCTGGCCGCCGTCCACCGCGAGGGACTCGGCGACGCGGCTCGACTCCATCTGCTGCTCGATGGTGATCACCCGGTCCTCTTGGACCCGGCGCACGCGCTCGGCGTCTGCGAAGTTGTTCTTCGCGAGCCGCTTCTCGATGTTCCGGACCCGCTCGAGGGTGTACAGCGCGCGCCCCATCTCAGACCCTCCGGGTGCGGCGGCCCGCGGCCGGCGGCGGCGCAGCGGCGCGCACGCCCGCCAAGGTTGCCAGCAGGCGCTGGCTCTCGGCAAGGGGCGTGGACTCTTCGACGGTCTGGCGCAGGAAGCGGGTGATCTGCGGCCAGGCAGCGAGCGCGGTGTCGACCTCGGGGTCGGTGCCCTGCTTGTAGGCGCCGAGGCGCACCAGCTCTTCGTTCTCGCGGTAGGTCGCCATCAAGGCGCGCACCCGCACCGCCGCCGCCACGTGCTCGGGCGGCACCGTGCTCGGCATGGTCCGGCTCACCGACTGCAGCACGTCAATCGCCGGGTAATGCCCCATGCTGCCCAGCTTCCGCGAGAGCACGATGTGGCCGTCAACGATGCCGCGCACCGTGTCGGCCACCGGGTCCTCCATGTCCTCGCCCTCGACGAGGACCGTGAAGAAGCCCGTGATGCTGCCGTGGGGCGCGCCGGGGCCCGCCCGCTCAAGCAGCCGCGGCATCATCGCGAAGACCGAGGGGGTGTAGCCCTTGGTCGTCGGCGGCTCGCCGGCAGACAGGCCGATCTGGCGCTGGGCCATCGCGAGGCGCGTGAGGCTGTCGACCATCATGAGCACGTCGGCGCCCTGATCGCGGAAGTGCTCGGCGATGGCCAGGGCCGAGAGCATCGCCTTGACCTGCAGCACGGGGCTCGCGTCGCTGGTGGCGATCACCACCACCGAGCGGGCCAGGCCCTCGGGGCCGAGATCGCGCTCGAGGAACTCGCGCACCTCGCGTCCGCGCTCGCCGATCAGCGCCACCACGTTGATCGAGGCCTGCGAGTTCCGCGCGACCATGCCCATCAGCGTGCTCTTGCCCACGCCCGAGCCGGCCATGACCGCGATGCGCTGGCCGCGCCCGAGGGTCAGCAGGCCGTCCAGCACGCGCACGCCGGTCGACAGGCTCTCGCCGATCAGGTGGCGCTGCATGGGATCGGGCGCCGGGCCCAGCAGGGCCCGCCGGGCCGGCAGCGGCGGGAGCGGGCGGCCGTCCATGGGCTCGCCGAGCGGATCGACGACCCGGCCGAGCAGGCCTGGTCCGACCGGGACGCTGAGCACGCTGCTGCGGACGGTGACGGGCGTGCCGTGGGCGACGCCCTGCAGCGAGCCGAGCGGCATGAGCAGCGCCCGGTGGCCGCGAAAGCCGATGACCTCGCCGAGGCCCGACCCGACGTTGGCCAGCTCGCCGACCGCCACGCCGGGCAGGTCGGCCTCGATGACCGTCCCGACCACCTGCACGACGCGCCCGCGCCGCTCGACCAGCGGGCTCTGGCGGAGGTGCTCTTGCAGGCGGCCCAGCCCGAGCATCCCGCTCAACGGGCCCTCGCGGAGGCCGCCCCGCGCGCCGACTGGGCCATCAGGCGTCCCCCCGTTCCGCGCGCCACGCGGCGAGGGCAGCGTCCAAGCCGCCAAAGGCGTGGTCGATGGTCGCGTCGAGCTCGCCACCCTCGCTGGTCACCACGCAGCCGCCCCGGATGTTGGCGTCGGCGACCACCCGCCAGCCGGGCCGCTTGCCGATGACGCGCAGCGCCACGCCCTGCTCCCGCGGGTTGCAGCGCACCACGACCTCGCGGGCGCTGTTGAGCTGCTCGACCGCCTCGCGGCAGCGGGACTCGAGCAGCAGCTCGAGGAGCTCGGGCACCTCGCCGACCAGGCGGTGGAGGGCCGAGACCACCACCCCGCCGATCTCGGCGCGGGCCTCGTTGAGGATGGCGGACCGGTCGCGATCCAGGCCGTCGGCGATCGCCGAGAGGCGCTTCTCTTGCTCGACGCGGGCGTCCAGCTCGGCCTGCAGCTCTTGCCGTCCGCGCTTGTGACCGCGCTGCTCGGCGTCGGCGACCATCCGGGCGATCTCCTCGGGGGTCGGCCCGACCGGAGCGGCGGGAGCGGGCGGGGCCGCGGGCTCCTCCCGGGGGAAGATGGCCCGCGGCGCGCCCGGAGGGGGACCGAAGGCCTGCAGCGGCCGCACGGACGGGGCGTCGCCGACCCGGATCGGCACGACCAGCTCAGCGCCCTGGGGCTTGCGGCCCTCGCCGGCGCCGGCGCTGACGAACTTCGCCTGGGGCACACGAAACGGCACAAAATCAGGCATGTGCGGCGACCCCGAGGCTCACTTCTCCTCCTCCTCGCCGCCCATCGGCAGGTAGATCGAGCCGTCTTCGGCGAGGGTGAGGGCCGCGGTGACGATGCGCTCTTGAGCGGCGCGGATGCGGGCCTTGGGCACCGGGCCCATGATCTCCATCTCTTCGCGGATGTCCTCGGCGGCGCGCTTGGACACGTTCGCCAGGAACAGATCGACCAGGGCCGCCGGGGCGCCCTTGAGGCCGAGCACCAGGTCGTCGCGGTCGACCTGCTTGAGCACGGTCTGGATCGCCATCGGGGTGAGCGCGACGAGGTCGTCGAACACGATCATCCGGCGGCGCAGGGCGTCGGCGAGCTCGGCGTCCTCGTCGGACACCCCCTCGAGGATCATGCCGTTGTCGCTGCGGCTCATGCGGCCGAGGATCCGCGCGGTGCGGTCGATGCCGCCGACGTCGAGGTGGTCGTCCTGACGGCCGAGCGCGCTGCGCAGCGCGTCCATCACGTCGTCGGCCAGCTCGCCGGGAATGCGCTTGAGGCGGGCCATCCGCATGGTGATCCGCGCCTTGACGTCATTGTCGAGGTACTTGAGCACCCGCGCGGCGTTCTCTTGCCCCATGAGCGAGAGGGCGACGGCCTGGGTCTGCGGGTGCTCGTCGCGGATCATCGCCGCCACCGACTGCGGCGGGCGCATGCTGATGAACTGCTCGAACTCTTTGTTCACCCGGCGGTTGATGACCGGCAGCAGGTCGGTGCGCCGCTGGTCGTCGAGCAGCTCGGGGAGGATCTTGCTGACGAAGTCGGCGCCCGAGCGGGGCATCATGCTGACGTCGTGCAGATCGCGGACGAAGTCGCCGATCACGGTCTCGATGACGCTGGACTCGACGTTCTCGATCGAGCCCATCGCGAGGCCGACCGCGCGCACGTCGTCGTCATCGAGCTGCCGCAGCAGGTTCCGGGCGACGTCCCGATCCAGGTACATCACCAGGATCGCCGCGCGCTGGGCGCCGGTCAAATCGCTGTCGTTGCGGGCTTCAGGCATCGAAGGGGGCGCTCCGGGTTCGCTCAGCTCTCACGGATCCAGCGCCGCAGGACCTGGGCGGTGGCCTCGCGCTCCAGGTCGACGAGCCGGTTCAGATCGGCGGCGTCCACGTTCTCAAAGTTGTCGACCATGTTCCGCAGCCGATCCGAGAGGCTGCGGGCGGCGTCGCGGTTGGGGTCCAGGGGGCCCCCGGCGCCGTTGGTGAGCGCGCCGCCCTCAAGCAAGCCCTTCACGCCCGGCTCGGCGGCCGGCGGCAGCGGCGGCTGCGCGGCCTTCTCGACCGCGGCCGCGAAGGGGCGGATGACGAAGAGGAAGGTGAGAATGACGCACAGCGCGATGAGCAGGAAGCTCAGCACCGTGTCGCTGAGGAAGCTCGTCTCTTTGGCGGCGGCCTCGGCGGCGAGCTCGTCCTCAGACGGCGTGAACGGCAGGAAGGCCACCGAGAGCGCGTCGCGGCGCTCGGCGTCGTAGCCCATGGCCACCCGCACGGTGTCTTCGATCTGCTTCTTGAGCTCGGCCTCTTTGGTGGTCACCGCGGCTTCTTCGGGGGCCGCGCCGTCCGCGCCGGTGGCGAGGGTCGTGGCGAGCTTCTTGACCGCGTCGGCGTTGATCGTGACGCCCACGCTCAGGCGCTTGAGCTTGCCGGGGCCCGAGGACGTGCGGGTCTCGGTGCGCGGGTAGTCGAAGTTGCTGCGCTGCTCGGTGAGCGCGCTGTTCTGCGTGGCGTTGCCGCCCGCGCCGGCCTCTTCGGGGAGGTTGCTCGCCGTGCCCGGGATGCCCGAGGGCTTGGTGGACTCGCTGTTCTCTTCGCGGATGCTCTCGGAGACCAGGGCCTGGGCGTCGGGATCGATGTCCCGCTCGATGCTGTCGACGGTGCTCGTCTCGAGCTCGGCCGACACGCCCACGGTGAGCTCTTTGGTCGAGCCGAGAACCTTCGAGATGGCGTCAGCGACGGTCTTGCGGACCCGCTCTTCCTCGGCGACGCGGGCGGCGATCAGCGAGTTGACGCCGGCCGCCGACTCGTCCTCTCCCTCACCGCCGGCGAGGAGCGAGCCCTCTTGATCCACCAGGACGACGTCCGCGGGCTTCAAGTTGTCGACCGCGCCGGCGACCAGCGCCCGGATGCCGCGCTTCTGGGCCTTGGTCAGCACCGCGCCGGGCATCAGGTTGACGGTCACGCTGGCGGTGGGCGGCTGCTCTTCGCGGAGGAACTCGCTGCGCTGGGGGAGCACGAGGTGCACCCGCGCGCTCTGGACCTCGTCGAGAGACATGATGGTCTGGGCGAGCTCGCCCTCGAGGCCGCGCTGGTAGGCCCAGCGCTCACGCTGCGGCGAGGTGCCCAGCTCGATGGCGTCGAGGATCTCGAAGCCGAGGATCTTGCCGGCCGAGGCGCCCGCCAGCCGCGCGCGGCCCTGGTCCTCGGGCCGCACCGCGAGGCTGCGCCCGTCGGCGCTGATCTCGAAGGGGATGCCCTGCGCCTCAAGCGCGGTCGCGACCTGCTGCACCTCGACCGGATCGGCCGAGGTGTAGAGCTCTTGGTAGCCGTCGCCCGCCGACCAGACGCCCACCGCCACCATCATGCCGACGGTGAGCAGGACGGCCGCCTCGAAGATGCGCCGCTGGCCGGGCTGCAAGCCGGCGTAGTAGGCGCGGAGCTGCTCGATGAAGCCGGCCAAGGGGGCTCTCCAGGGTGGCGCGGAGGGGTCGCCCGCTGCGGGCGCCGCGTAACGAAATGTCCCCGCCCATCACAGGGCGGACAGCGTCCAGACGCGCGGCGAACGTGTCAGATCTGCATGTTCTGGATGCGCTCGAAGGCGTCGATGGCCTTCTCGCGGACGCTGTTGGCCAGCCGCATCGTGATGTCGGCCTCTTGGAGCGCGATCATCATGCCGTGCAGGTCGACGTCTTCGCCGGACGCGACCTTGGCGATGCGCACATCGGCGACGCGCTCGTGGTCGTCGACCGACTGGACCGCCCGCTCAAGGCGGGCGGCGAAGTCTGCGCCGTAGTTCGCCGCGCGGGGGGCCTCGGCGACCGCGCCGGTGAGGGCGCCGCTGACGGCGGGGGTGAGCGGCGCGACGGCCGGGAGCAAGGCGGGGATGGGCATCAGCTCCTCCCAATCGAGAGCGCGGAGTTGGCGATGTCGCGGGTGACCTTCACCACGTTGGTGTTGGCCTCATAGGTCCGCGCGGTGGTCATCATGTCGACCATCTCTTTGAGGATGTTCACGTTCGGGTACAGCACGTAGCCGTCGGCGTCGGCGTCGGGGTGGCCCGGCTCGTAGACGAGCACCGGCGGCTCGGTCGACGACTCGATGCCCACGACCTCGACCCGAGACATGCTCTCATCGAGCGCGCTGGCGAAGCTCTGGCCCCGGTGCCCTTGGGTGACCGCCTCGAAAACCGGCATCTGGCGGACGTAGGGCCCACCGTCGGGCGTCCGGGTGACCCGGGCGTTGGCCATGTTGGAGGCGACCGACTGCATGCGGACGCGCTGGGCGGTGAGGCCGCTGGCGCTGACGCTGAGGATGTCGAGCAGATCCATCGGGAGCTCCGGGGCCGGGGTGGCCGGTGCGCTGCGGCGAGGTTGGTCGGCGGTGGCGAGCGGGACGGGGACGGCGGGACGGCAGAACAGCAGCGGCGGGGCTCAGCCCGCGGAGCCGACTCAGCCCCGCCCGTCGGAGGCGGCGTAGCGCAGCATCGCCATGCGCTTGCTGAGGCCCGAGGACACCGCCTCGTACATCATCTGGTTCTCGGTCAGGCGGACGACCTCGCGCTCGGGGTCGACGGAGTTGCCGTCGGCGGCCCAAGGCGGAGGCTCGATCTCGTCGACCTCGGGGTTCTTGGGGTCAGCGCCGGCCGACAGCACGTGCCGCGGGTCGAGGCGGGTCAGCTCCATCGGGTCGCCGCGGCCCACGGCCCGCGCGAGGATCTTGTCGAAGGGGATGAACCGCGCCCGGAAGCCCGGGGTGGTGGCGTTCGCGAGGTTCGAGGCGGTGATCCCGTGCTGCGCCTGGCGCAGATCGAGCACGCGGCCGAGCCCGTCGTGAAGCCGATCAAAGAGAAATGCGCTCATCCGCCCCCCGCTGGGACCACGCCCCGCCGCTGCCGCGCATAGCCAGCCATCGCGCCGCGCGCCCGGCCCCAAGGGCCCCCTGCTGCGGCGAAGATCACCGCCCTGATGCTGACAGAGGCGGGCCGCTTTGGGAAGCCCCACCGCACAGGGCCCGCGGGGCGCGCCGGCCGCGCCCCGCCCACCTCACGGGCCGAGCAGCCGGTTGGTGCGCTGCCAATCGGTCTCGCGGCGCAGGTCGACCCCCGCAGCGAAGGACGCCGCGGCTTGCTGCTCTTTGGCGATGGTGGCCCAAATGTCGTCGCCCGCCGCCAGCGCCTCGACCGCCGCGGTGTCCCGCCAGCCGCCGGCCATGGTCGAGAGCCAGCGCGCGTAGCGGCTCTCGGCCCCCTCGCCGCTCAGCTCGGCGGCGGCCTTCGCGGCGCGGGCGGCGCCCGCGGCGTCCCCGGACAGGTTCTTGCACCGCGCGAGCGCCAGCCAGGGGCGCGGGTCAGTCCACCGCGCCTCGCCCTGGGGCACGAACAGCATCCGCGTGAGGACCGGCTCGGCGCGCCGACACTGGCCCCCCTCGGCGTCGATCACCGCGAGGATCATCGACGCCTCGTCGCGCAAGGCCGGATCACTGGCGGCACGCTTCAGCGAAGCAGCGGCCAGCGCGCCATTCCCGAGGCCGAGGTGCAGGCGGCCCTCGAGGAGGTCCAGGCTCCGGTCTTGGACCCGCGCCTTTCCGCCCACCATCTCGCGGAGGTACCGCACGGCGTCGAGGCCGTCCTGGAAGTTGCCGTTGGCGAGGTACAGCTCGGCGAGCCGGCGGACCAGCTTCGGGTCGTCTTCGCCGCGGCTGACCAGCACCGCGACGGCCTCGCGGAGCACCTGCACCGCCCGGTCGGGCAAGCCGACCTCTTCGTAGGCCCGGGCGATCGACACGAGGGGCTGGGGATCCTGCACCGCGCGGCGCACCGTGTGATCCCAGACGGTCTCGTGCAGGGCCGCGAGGTCGAACCAGCGCTCGGCGCGGGCCAAGTCCTTGACATGCTGGGCATAGACGCCCCAGAACCGCTCGGGGACGTCGCTGCCCACGGCCTTCTTGGGGTGGCGCTTCATCAGCGTGGCCAGGTCGTTGATCGCGTCCTCGCGGGCCATCAGCTCGCGGTCGATCTGGCTGAGCAGGTAGAGCGCCTCGGCGCCCGCCTCGGTGCGGGGCGCGCTCGCGTGCACCAGCTCGGGGACAAAACCGGCCCAGGCGGCCGGGTCGGCGCCGGTCTGGTACAGCGCAAAGAAGGTCTCGCGGATGTCGCGCAGGTCGGGCCGCGCGTAGCGCCAGGCCAGCTGGGCCTCTTGCGGGCTGCCATCGGCGAAGCGGGCGTCGCCGAGGCGCAGAGCCCACCGCGGGATCAGCTCTTCGGGCAGCCCCTCGGTGATGCCCTCGAGCAGGTAGCGGCTCTCGGCCACCCGGCCGTCCATCTGCAGCAGCTCGGCGGCCAACATCAGCGCCGCGGGGTGGCTGGTCGTGTTCCAGAGCAGGCGGCCCATCGGCGCGCGCGGCGGCGTGCCCGTGGCGAGGCTGACCACCGCGAGGCCCTCTACTACGCTGTCTTCGTGGGCCCCGAGCCGGGCGGCGTCGGCGTAGGCGGCACGCGCCTCCTCCCACCGACCGCTGCCCTGGGCCGCCCGAGCCCGCTCCAAGGCCAGATCGGCCTGGGCGATCGGCCCGGGCTCGTTGCTGATCTGGTTGAAGTAGTACCGGGCCTCACGGGGGAAGCCGAGCATCAGGTAGTAGTAGCCAAGGAAGTAGGTCTGCTCGATCTGCTTGCGAGAGCCGGCGGGCGCCGCGAGCATGGCCGCGCGGGCCTGGTCGATCCGCTCCCAGCTCGGGGGAAAAACGAGGTCCGGCGTGCGCGTGAGGACCGGCGTGTAGGCCCAGGGATCGAGGGGGTCGGAGAGCGCGTCGCCTTGCAGGGTCTGGAAGGTCTGGGCGGATGGCGCGGGCGGCGGCTCTGCCGGGAGGTCGCCTGCGAGCAGCGCGCCGAGCGTCGGCGCGGGCGCGCGCAAGCGGCCGGGGGTGCGGCCCCGCGGCGCGACCTCGACGCGCAGCACGCCATCCTCGATGGTGGGGATGAGATCTTTGCTCTCGTCGCGGGCCGCCATCCGCACCAGCCAGACGCCGCCGCCGAGGTTGGTCGCGTCCATCGACGCGATGTCCCGGGTGTTGCCGCGGAGGATCGCCTGCAGGTTGATGTCGGGGTCGCGGAGGTACATCTCGACGACCCGGCCGTTGGCGCGGGGCAGGCGCTTGACGGTGGCGTCAGGGCCGACCCGGGCCGAGAAGGGCACCGCGGCGGCCAGGGGCGCGCCCAGATCGCTGGCCCGCGTGGCGGGCAGATCGCCGGTCGGCGCGGCAGCCGCCGCAGGAGCCGGGGCTGGCGCTGGATCGGCCGGAGCATCGGCAGGAGCCGGAGGAGCGGCCTCGATCTCTTGCGCCGTGCTGGCGCCGCACGAGAGCGCCGCGCCCGCGACGAGGGAGAGGAGCAGCAGCATGGGCGCCGGCCGGCCGCCGGGATGGGGGGTCATGGCTCAGAGCCTCGCGGTCAGGCCGATGCCGATGCGCCAGGCCGAGAAGTCAAAACCAGAGCCGAGCCCGAAGGCGTGGTGCTGGCGCCGGCCCAACAGCAGCTCGACGTCCATGCCCTGCACGGGACGGCCGCCCGAGGGCCGCACGGGCGGGTTGATCACGTGGGTGTGGACCCGCACGCCGGCCTTCATGTCGAGGCCGGGCTTGATCCCGCTCACGGTGCCCGCGTCGGTGCGCTCGTTGAACACGGCGAGGGCCAAGCCGGCGCCGGCGAACAGCTCAGCCCCGCCGGTGTCTTTGCGCGCCAGCACGCTGAAGGTGACGGGCATGAGCTCGACCGCGCCGCTGGCGATGGCGTAGCGGGCGGTCTCGTCGAGGGCGCCGGACTCGTCCCGCACCAGCAGGGCCTTGGGGACCTCGTCGGCGGGGATCGTGCGCCCACCGGCCGAGGCCTGGCGCATGTAGGCGACCTCGGCCTCGAGCAGCACGGGCTTCCACAACGAGAGCGCGGCGAAGCCCGCGCCCGAGAAGCGGCTGGACCGGTAGCTCTGGACGATGGCCGGATCTTGCCAGACCTCGCCCACGCCCCGAAAGCCGAACAGCACGTCGGGCTCCCACGGCGGGCGCGGGGCCTCGGCGGCCTCTTGGGCGGCCGCGGGGGCGCCGGCCATGC
>JBJONS010000273.1:0-9766 GCA_046051725.1 Pseudomonadota bacterium
CCCGCCGGCCCGACTGGGCTCGCCTGGGCCACGGCCTTCGGCGAGGACTACGGCCTGCTGCTCAGCCTCAGCCCCGCGGCCCTGCCGGCCGCCCAGGCCCTGGCGGCCGCCCACGGCGAGCGCCTCACCGTGATCGGCGCGCTGGTCGATGATCCCGCGGTCCTGCTCGATGATGGTGATTGGCCGGCGCCGCTCTTTGTCCACTTCCCCGCGCCGGCGCCCCTGCCGGGGGAGGCTGCGCCGTGCTGAGCCTCCCGCACCTGTTGCCGCTGGTCGTCGGCGCCGTCGGCGGCCCGGCCTCTCCCACCCCGCCGCTGCAAGGCGCGGTCGCGGTCGTGCTGCTGCTCTGCTGCTCGGCCTTCTTCAGCGCGTCTGAGACCGCGCTGTTCAGCCTGCAGCCGATGGACCGCCGGGCGCTGACCGAGGCGGGCAACCAGCGGGTCGAGGCCCTGCTCGCCTCGCCGCGGGCCACCCTCGCCACGCTGCTCATCGGCAACGAGACGGTCAACATCACGCTGAGCGCGGTGATGGCGGGCCTGATGCTGACGCTCGCCCCCCAGTGGCCCTGGCTCAACCTCGTCGTGCTGCCGCCGGTGCTGCTGCTGATGGGCGAGATCATGCCGAAGGTCTTCGCCATGCGGCACAACCGCAAGGCGGCCACCCTCGTCGCGCCGCCGCTGCGCCTGTTCGGCTTGGTCGTGACCCCGGTGCGCTGGGTGCTGACGGCGATCGCCGACTTCG
This sequence comes from Pseudomonadota bacterium, assembly GCA_046051725.1. Classification (GTDB taxonomy): domain Bacteria; phylum Myxococcota_A; class UBA796; order UBA796; family UBA2385; genus JAEUKK01. The sequence goes on from JBJONS010000273.1 coordinate 742, forward strand.
CCCTGCGCCTGACCGGCGGCTCGGCGGCCCCCCGCGAGGCCGAGCTGCGCGAGGCCCACCTCCGCGCGCTCATCGACGAGGGCATCGCCAGCGGCAGCATCGCCCAGTCCGAGTCCGAGCTGCTGCACAAGGCCTTCGACTTTGGCGGCCTGACGGTCAACCGCTGCATGACGCCGCGGCTCGACATGAAGACGCTGCGCCTGAACGACCGCTGGGAGGACATCCTCGAGCAGGTCCGCTCAGAAGGCCTCTCGCGCTGGCCGGTCTGGCAGAACAAGCCCGACAACATCGTCGGCATCCTGGTGGTCAAGTCGCTGCTGCCGGTGCTGCAGGCCATCCACGCCGGCGAGCGCCCGCCGCCGACCGCGCGCGAGCTCCAGCGCCTGCTGCTGCCGGCCCGCTTTGTGCCGACCACCAAGACCGCCGCCGACATGCTGCACGACTTCCGCAGCGAGCGCTTTCACATGAGCGTGGTGGTGGACGAGCACGGGAACGTCGTCGGGCTGGTCACCCTCGATGACCTGCTCGCCGAGCTGGTCGGCGATCTGCTCGACGAGACCGACCAAGAGGACCCCGAGGTCACCGCGCTGGGCGCCGACGTCTTTAGCGTCTGGGCCGGCATGGACGCCGAGGACTTCGAGCACCGCTTCGGCATCAAGCTGCCCGACGGCGACTACAACACCGTCGGCGGCTTCATCCTCGACCAGGTCGGCGGGCTGCCCGAGAAGGGCACCGAGGTGCCCTACGAGGGGCTGCTCTTCGTCGTGTCGGGCGTCGAGGACCGGCGGGTGACCGAGGTCAGCGTGCGGCCGCTGCGCAAGGGTGAGCAGACCGACGCCGGAGGCGCGGGCCGATGAGCGACCTCACCCTCGGCCTCTTGTTCGCGCTCTGCGTCTTTTTGGAGGGCTTCTTCTCGGGCAGCGAGATCGCCCTGGTCAGCTCTGACCGCATGCTCATGCGCGAGAAGGCCGACGCCGGCAGCGTCGGCGCGCAGCTCGCCCTCAAGCTGCTGGCCAAGCCGGCGTGGGCGCTCGGCACCTGCCTCGTCGGCACCAACCTCAGCGCCATCTCGGCCTCGACCCTGGTGGCGACCCTGGTCACCGGCCGCCTCGGCCTGCCCGCCGCCGCCGCCGCAGCCTTCGTCGTGCCGCTGACGCTGACTTTCGGCGAGATGGTGCCCAAGGCGCTGTACCAGCACCACGCCAACCGCCTCGCGCCGATCGTCGCGCTGCCGCTGTACCCGCTGAGCGTGCTGCTGCGGCCGGCGCTGTGGGTGCTCGACCGGCTGAGCCAGCTCGCCGGCGGGGACGGCCACGCCGAGCGGGGCCTGAGCCGGCGGGAGCTCCAGCTGCTGCTCGACGGCGCCAAGTCCGCCGATCTGAGCCCGGAGGACCGCCGGCTGCTGTCGCGGGTGCTCTCGTTCAACGAGGGCACCGTCGAGGACGCCATGGTGCCGCTGATCGAGGTCACGGCGCTGCCCAGCACGGCCTCGCTGACCGAGGCGGCGCGGCGCATGGCCGAGAGCGGCCACAGCCGGATGCCGGTCTTCCGGGATCGGGTGGACGACATCATCGGGATCGTCCTGCACCAGGACATCATCGCCGCGCCGAACTGGACCGAGCCGGTCTCGAGCCTGCTGCGCCCGGCGATGTTCGTGCCCGAGTCCAAGCGCATCGACCAGCTGCTGGTCGAGATGCGGCGCCAAAAGCAGCGCATGGCGGTCGCGGTCGACGAGTACGGCGGCGCGGTGGGCCTGATCACCATCGAGGACGTCCTCGAAGAGCTGGTCGGCGAGATCGAGGACGAGTCGGACCGCCCCGACGCGCTGGTCCGGCGCACCGGCGAGCGGGAGTGGCTGGCCGCTGGTCGGGCCGAGCGGGAGCACCTCGAGACCGCCGCCGGCTTGACCCTGCCCGACGGCGACTTCGAGACGCTGGCCGGATTCCTGCTCTCGGTGCTCGGACGGGTGCCGTCGGCCGGCGAGCAGATGACCGTCGGCCGCTGTACGCTGACGGTGATGAAGGCCAGCGAGCGGGCGATCATCGAGGTGCGGGTGCGGCGCGAGCGCTAGCCCGCGCGCCCTCGGCCAGGACTTCGACGGCTTTGCCGTGCAGCTCTACATTCTCGTCGTCTGATTTGACGGAGCTTCAACCCGCGTGGTAGACACTTCCTCCGCGCGGTCTCCGCAAGAGTCAATATCTCCTCAATGTCGGTGAGCAGGCAATGGCCAAGCAGCCCAGAGCGATCGGCATCGATCTTGGGACCACCAACTCCTGCGCCGCGGTCATGGACGGCGGCCGGCCGCGGGTGATCACCTACAAGGGCGGTGGCTCGACCATCCCCTCGGTGTTCGCGATCGACGACAAGGGCAACCAGCTCGTCGGCGTCGACGCGAAGCGGCAGGCCCAGCTCAACCCGCAGAACACGGTCATGGCGTCCAAGCGCCTGATCGGGCGGAACTTTCACAGCAAGACCATCGAGAACGTCAAGCAGGTCTTCACCTACGAGATGTTGGAGGGCGAGAACAACGAGGTCCTCATCAAGGTGAAGGGAGAGGTCTTCACGCTTGAGCAGATCTCGGCGGCGATCCTCTCGAAGATCAAAGAGGTGGCCGAAGAGTCGCTCGCTGAAGATGTCGAGCAGGCCGTCATCACGGTGCCGGCCTACTTCAACGACCGCCAGCGACAGGCCGTGCGCAACGCCGGCAAGATGGCCGGCCTCAAGGTCCTGCGGATCCTCAACGAGCCCACCGCCGCCGCGCTGGCCTACGGCCTCGGCAAGAACCTCAGCCAGCGCATCGCCGTCTATGACCTCGGCGGCGGCACCTTCGACATCTCGATCATCGACATCGCGGACCGGGTCTTCGAGGTCATCGCGACGGGCGGCGACACCTTCTTGGGCGGCGTCGACTTCGACCGCCGGCTCATGAAGCACGTGCTCGAGACCTTCTACGAGACCCACGGCGTGGATCTGAGCTGGGACCGCGTGGCGATCCAGCGCATCCGCGACGCGGCCGAGACGGCCAAGATCGAGCTCTCGACCCGCAGCACGACCCGGATCCAGATCCCCTACGTCGCGCGGACCGAGGCCGGCCCGATCGACATCGACATGGAGATCACGCGGGCCCTGCTCGAGTCGCTGACCCGCGACCTGGTCGAGCGCACGCTGGCCACCTGCGAGCGCATCTTCAGCCACGCCGGCACCACCAAGGACGAGATCCAAGAGGTGCTGCTGGTCGGCGGCCAGTCGCGCATGCCCCTGGTGCAGCAGCTCGTCGCCGACTTCATGGGCAAGCCGCCGAGCAAGGGCGTGCACCCCGACGAAGCGGTGGGCATCGGCGCCGCGATCATGGCCCACAGCCTGTCCGGGGGCAGCACCTCGGACGTCTCGCTGCTCGACGTGCTGCCGATCCCGATCGGCATCAGCAAGGTCGATGGCTCGATGCACGTGCTCTTCCAGAAGAACGAGCGCCTGCCGGCCAACAAGACCCGCACCCTGACCACGAGCAAGACCAACCAGCGCTCGATCTTGCTGCGGATCTACCAGGGCGAGAGCCGGATGGTCAGCGAGAACGAGCTGCTGGGAACCTTTGTGTTCAGCAAGATCCGGCCGGCGCCCAAGGGCGAGGTCCAGATCGAGGTCAACTTCTTCATCGACTCAGAAGGCATCCTCAACCTGACGGCGCGGGACAAAGAGACCAACCAGACCGTCGAGTCGACGCTCAAGCTCAACCAGACCAAGCCCAAGAAGAAGGCCGAGCCCGAAGAGGCGGCGCCGGACGCCAAGCCCAAGGCGCTCTCGCCCTTCTCGATGCCGCTGTCCTCGCTGATGCAAGACATCGGCGGTGAGGAAGAGGGCGCAGACCAGGCGATCCCCGAGCCGCGGACCGACCTGACCCCGGCCCCCGCACCCGGCCCCTCCCTGGCCAAAGAGCCGCCGGCCGAGCCGGCGGCGATCCCCGCGCCCCTCCCGGGCTACCCCCCGCCCGAGCCCGAGCTCCCCGACGCGCCCAAGAAGACGCTGTGGCAGCGCTTCCTGGCCTTCTTCGGCGTTGGCTGACCCGGCGCCCAGCGCGGCAGAGGCCCTCTGCCGCCGCGTCCGCGTGGTGCTGGTCCGGCCCCGCTCGCCGGGCAACGTCGGCGGCGTGGCGCGCGCCATCGCCAACCACGGCCTCGGCGGCGGCCTCTGGCTGGTCGACCCGCCGGCCTTCGACCCCGATCTGGCCCGGTGGATGGCGCCCAACGCCCACGCCGTGATCGACGCCGCGCGCATCGTCGCCGATGTGCCCGCGGCGCTCGAGGGCGCGCGCTTCGTGGTCGGCACCACCGCCCGCGAGCGGCGCTTCGGCTGGCCCGTCTGGGGCCCCGTAGAGACAGTGCACCGCCTGCACGCCGAAGAGGGCGAGCTGGCCATCCTCTTTGGGCCCGAGGACACCGGGCTGTCGACCGAGGACCTGCGCCTCTGCGACGCCCTGCTCCGGCTGCCCACCGGCGCGCACGCCAGCCTCAACCTGAGCACCGCCGCCTCGGTGATCGGCGCTTGGCTGCTGGGCTTCGACCCGACGCTCACCACGCCGGCGCCGCCCGCGCGCCGCCGCCTGCCCACCGGGCTGCGCGCCGGGCTGGTCGCCGACGTGATCGGCCTGCTGCGCGAGACCGACTACCTGCGCAGCCACAGCGACGAGCAGGCCCAGGGCACGCTCTACCGCCTGCTCGGCGGGCTGGACGCCGATCCGGACGAGGCGGGCGCGCTGCGGGCGATGGCCAAGGCCGTGCGCAACGCCTGGGCGCGCAGGGCGCCGACGGGCTGAGGCAGAGCCCGGCGGGCGCCTCAAGCGGTCGGGCGCACCATGAAGCCGGACAGGCCGGCCGGCGCGTCCCGCGCGACCTCGACCGCGTCGACCCGCGCGTGGGCCGGACCCCGGGCGCACCACTCCAGCAGCGCCTCGACCGCCGCCGGCGGGCCTTCGGCCACCAGCTCGACCCGCCCGTCGCGCAGGTTCCGGACCCAGCCGGCGAGGCCCAGCGCGGTCGCCTGCTCGGCGGCGCTCGCCCGGTAGAAGACCCCCTGGACCCGGCCCGAGATCAGCGCGTGGGCGCGCATCCCCACGCTCACGCGGGGTCCAGCCCGAGCAGGCGGCGCAGCTCGGCCTCGTCGATGACCGGCACCTTGAGCTCGTGGGCCTTCTCGAGCTTGGAGCCCGCGTCGGCGCCCGCCAGCACGAGGTGCGTCTTCTTGCTCACCGAGCCGCTGACCTTGGCCCCCGCACCCTCGAGCAGGGCTGTCGCCTGCTGGCGCGACAGGGTGGGCAGCGTGCCGGTCAGCACGACGGTCTTGCCCACAAAGGGCCCCTCGGTGGGCGCGGCGGCCCGCGCTTCGGGCACGAAGGCCACCCCCGCGACGCGCAGGGCGGCGATCTCGGCCCGGTGGCCCTCATCGGCGAAGAAGGCCAGGACCTGACGGGCGACGTCCTTGCCCACGCCGTCGACCGCGAGCAGCGCGCCCTCGTCGGCGGCCACCAGCGCGTCGAGGCCGGCGAAGTGCCGCGCGAGGTCCCGGGCGGTCGACTCCCCGACCAGCGGGATGCCGAGCGCGTACAGCGCGCGGGCCAGCGGCCGCGCCTTGCTCGCCTCGATGGCCGCGACGATGTTCTGCGCGCTCTTCTGGCCCATGCGGTCGAGGTCCTGCAGCTGGGCCACGGTCAGGCGGTACAGGCCGCTGGGGTGCTCGACCAGCCCGCGATCGACGAGCTGGCGCACCAGCTTCTCGCCCAGGCCCTCGATGTCCATCGCCAGCCGGCTGGCGAAGTGCTGCAGGGCCGCCTCGCGCTGGGCGCGGCAGCCGAGGCGGTTGGGGCACCGCCAGGTGATCTTGTCGAGCTCGTCGGGGTTCTCTTCGCGGTCCAGGGCCGTGCCGCAGACCGGGCAAGCCGCCGGGAAGGCCACCGGCGCCAGGTCGGCGCGCCCCGGCTGGTCGACCACCGCGTCGACCCGGGGGATCACGTCGCCGGCCCGGTAGATCTCGACCTGATCGCCGACCCGCAGCCCGCCGAGGAACTCGGGCTTGTTCCGCATCTGCTGCTCGTTGTGCAGCGTCGCGTTGCGGACCGTCACGCCGCCGACCCGCACCGGCCGCAGCACCGCGACCGGCGTGACCACACCGCTGCGCCCGACGCTGAAGTCGACGCGCTCGAGCACCGTGCGGGCCCGGGCCGCCGGGTACTTGTAGGCGACCGCCCAGCGGGGGCTGCGGGTGAGGAAGCCCAGCTCGTCTTGCAGGGCCATGTCGTCGACCTTGATGACCACGCCGTCGATCTCGTAGGGCAGGCTGGCGCGCTCGGCGCCCAGCGCCTCGATGGCCGCCCAGACCGCGTCGACCCCGGCGCAGACCCGGTTGCGCGGGTTGACCGCGAAGCCCAACGCGCGCAGCTGGCCCAGCAGCGCGCTGTGGGTCGGCGCGGCCAGGCCCTCGCCCGCCGAGTGCGCGAAGAAGAGCAGCGGACGCTGGCTGGCCGGCCCCGGATCGAGCTGGCGGACGGTGCCCGCCGCCGCGTTGCGGGGGTTCTCGAAGGCCTTCTCGCCGGCGACGACGCGCTGCTCGTTCATCTGCTCGAAGCCCGCGAGGTCGAACAGCACCTCGCCCCGCACGCTGAGGTAGGGCGGCGCCCCCTCGCCGAGGCGGAGCGGGACGGAGCGCACCGTGCGCATCGTGTGGAGGACGTCCTCGCCGACGCTGCCGTCACCCCGGGTGCCCGCGCCAACCAGCAGGCCGCCTTCGTAGACCAGCTCGATCGCCAGGCCATCGAGCTTGGGCTCGACCGAGAACTGCAGCGGCGGGGCCTCGGCGGGCCGATCCAGCACGCCCAGGAGGCCGCCGCGGACCTTGCCCTTCTCGTCGCGCTTCTCGACCCAGTCGTTGAGGTCGTCGCGGGAGAAGACGTTGCCCAGCGACAGCATCGGCACGCGGTGGGGAAAGGGCACCAGCTCGGCGATCGGCGGGGCGCCGACCCGCGAGGTCGGGCTGTCGGGCCGCTTGTGCTGGGGCCAGCGCGCCTCGAGCTGCTCGAGCTCGCGCAGGAGGGCGTCGTACTCGAGATCGGTGATCTCTGGGGCGTTCAGCGCGTGGTAGAGGTGCCCGTGGCGGGTCAGCGCCGCGGTGAGGGCGGCGATCCGCGCGGCGGCCCCGCCCTCGGCCTGGGCGCCGTCGCCGGCCGCGGGGATCAGGCCCCCGATCTCAAGCTGCACCCCGCCCATCGCGCCCCCTCCGGTGCGGCGCCGCGCGGCCCCAGCAGGGCCCCGCGCCCGACGATCCGGGCGCGCCGCGTGCTCCGACGATCCGCCGAGCACCTATTCTGGGCGTGCAGGCCACGGAACTGAACACGGACAGCGGCGGCGCGGCCCCTGGCGTGGGGGATGCCGCGTACGACTACGTACCTTCTCCGATCCCACCGGGCCCTCAAGTCCGGTGAGAACGACCACAGGTGAGCCATTCCCGATCCAGCGGCGACAGGTGCCGCAATTGAGCCATACGGGAACAACGTAGCCCAGCGTCGAATGACCGGAGGAGTCGCCGGCAACGCCTCAACATCAGCCGCGCCGGGCCGATCCCCGGGAAACAGCAGCGCCGCCCGCCGCGCCCCGCCGCCCGCCGCGCCCGCCGCTCGCCGTGAAGCACCCCTCATCGCCTTGGAGTGGACATGTCCGCCCAGCAGCTCGCCCAGCCGGCCGCCGCGCCGATCCCAACGAACCTGCCCACCCCACCCGCGGCGATCGCGCGCATCCTCAAGGTCGCGGGGGACGCCACCAAGTCGCTCGGTGAGCTCTCCGAGATCTGCAGCCAGGATCCGGGGCTGACCGTCGAGCTGCTGCGGGTGGCCAACTCGGCCCGCTACGGCGGCCAGCCGGTGCAGAGCGTGCCCAAGGCCGTGGTGAAGCTCGGCGCCCGCGCGGTCCGGGCGACCTCGGTCACCTATGCCATCCGCGCCGCGGTCTCGGGCTGCTACACCGGGACCTTCGACACCACGCGGTTCTGGGAAGAGAGCCTGCGCCGGGCCACGGCGAGCCAGACCCTCGCGCAGCTCGCCGGCCTCGACGATCCCTTCGAGTCCTTCGCCGTCGGCCTGATGCAGGACCTCGGCACCCTGATGCTCGCCATCCAGTTCCCCGCGCTGGGCACCGCGCTCGGCTCGCTCAGCGCGCTGCCCGGCCATGACCGCTGCGTGCGCGAGCGGGCCCTGACCGGCGTCGATCACGCCGCGATGTTCCGGGGCGCGCCGCTGGCGGCCAGCTTGCCCGAGAACATCCTCGCCGCGATCACCCACCACCACCACGACAGCCTCGATCCCCGGGCACCCAAGCTGATCTTGGTCGCCCACGCCGCCGACCGCCTCGCCGATGTCGTGCAGGCCGGCGCGACCGCCGACAACATCCGCCTCGCCAACGAGGCCCTGGCCCTGGCCGGGATCAAAGAGGATCTGGGGCTCATCATCGACCGCCTCGGCCTCCAGACCCAGCGCCTCGGCGAAGAGCTCGCGATCCGCACGGGCATGCAGCCGAGCATGGACATGCTGCTCGGGCAGGCCAACCTCGCGCTGCTCGAGATCACCAGCCAGGCCGAGGAGCGCGCCCGCAAGCTCGAGGCCGAGCTCGAGCAGCAAGAGGCCGAGGCGCGCCGGCTCGAGGCCGAGAACCGCGAGCTGTCTGTGCTCGCCCACCAAGACGCCCTGACCGGCGTCGACAACCGGCGGATGTTCCTGCGGCAGGTGCAAGGCGCCATCGAGAAGGGCCACCAGCTCGGCAAGCCCATCTCGGTCGTGCTGCTGGACGCCGACCACTTCAAGCACGTCAACGACACCTGGGGCCACCCCGCCGGCGACGAGGTGCTCAAGGCCATCGCCAAGCGTGTGCAGCAGAACGTCGGCGGACCGCACCGGATCGGCCGCCTCGGCGGCGAAGAGTTCGGGATCCTCTTGCCGGGCGCGGATGATCGCCTCGCCCAGCGCATCACCGAGCGGGTGCGCGCGGCG
>JBJONS010000274.1:0-8771 GCA_046051725.1 Pseudomonadota bacterium
CGGGCCGCAGGGCCGCCGGGTCGACCCGCCGCTCATCGTCGGCCCCGCCGCCCAGCGTCGAGATCTGCGTCGCGCTGCGGGCCGACAGCCGCTGCAGGCTGGCGATGGCCGCGCGCAGGCCCAGCGCGCTGCGCTCTTCGAACAGGCGCCCGAGGTCAAAAACCAGCGGCACCAGGGTCGCGGTGGCGAGCTGCCCATCGCAGAGGGCGGCGAAGGTGGCCAGCGCCACGAGCTGGTCGGTGAAGCGCACACCCCCGGGCCGCAGCAGCCCAAGGCCGCCCCGCCACAGCACCGGCAGGCCGACGAGGAGGGCGCCCGCCGCGGCGATCCCGGCGCTCAGCGCGCCCTCACCCGGGCGCCACAGCTGGTGCAGGGCGCTCCAGCCGAGCAGGGCCGCGCCGAGCAGGTCGCGCAGCAGCCGGCGGCGGATCTCGTGCCGCTCGGCGGCGCTCAGCGAGAGGGAGGCTTCATCGGTCGGAGCGCTGCTCATGGGTCGAGGCCCTCAGGCAGCGGGCGGACCGGCGCCGGCGCTGCGGCCGGCGCGCCGAGCTCGAGCCGCAGGCCGGTGTAGCGGGCCCCGATCGGCGGGGGCACGAAGCGCACCGCCCCGGCGTCCTTCAGGATGGCCTCGATGGCCTCGCGGTACAGCCGCTCGCGCAGCACGCCCGGCTCCCGCCGCGCCTCGGCCGAGAGCGCGCGGAAGGCCTCGGCGGCGGCGTGGGCGGTGGCCACCTGGGCGGCGGCCGCCGCCTGGGCCTCGGACACGAGCCGGCCCCGGTCGGACCGGGCGGCGGGCACCTGCACCGCGGCGTACTCTTCGGCCTCGCGGCGGCGCGTCTCGGCGGTGATGAAGGCGCCCTGGACCTCGGCGAACTCTTCCTTGACCTGGTGGGGCGGGCTGAGGTCGGTCAGCTCGACCGCGAGCAGGCCGACGCCCGCGCCCACGCGGTCGAGCCGCGCCTGGGCGCGCCGCTGGATCTGCAGCACCAGCGCCTGGCGCCCCTCGGAAAGCACGGCGTCGACGCTCTGCTCGCCGAGCGACTGCACCGCGGCGGCGCTGATCGCCGCGTCGATCAGCGGGGCGAGGTCGGCGTGGCGCAGGGTGGCGGCGACCGGGTCGCGCACCTGCCAGCGCACGACCAGCGCGGCGTGCAGCACGTTGCGATCGCCGGTCAGCGCGTAGCCGACCTGCTCGGGGTCGATGCTCATGCGGCTCGACACGAGGTAGCGCGTGCGGCGCTCGTCTCCATCCGGGCCGGCCTCGGCGCGGGCGAAGTGCAGGGTGTTGACCTCGCTGGCCTCGACCCGCTTCACCGGCACCCGCAGCACCTCGTCGAAGGGGCGGGGCAGCGAGAACAAGAGGCCCGGGGGCTGGGCTGCGCCGGCGCCCGCACCGACCAACCGGCCGCCCCGCAGCACCAAGGCCACCTCATCGGCCTGCACCACGGTGATCCCAGAGAGCGCATAGGCGGCCGCGAGCACGGCCACCGCCCACGGCAAGGCGCGGTAGAGCCCCAGGCCCAGCCGCGCCGCTGGGTCGAGCAGGCGCCGCAGCTCAGGGTCTCGGCGGCTCACCGGCCACCCCGGGCCCGGGGGCGGGCGCCGGCCCGGGTGCGGGCAGCGGGCTCACCCACCTTGGCCCCCGGGGCCCGCGAGCAGGCGGAAGGGCTCGCTGTCGGTGCGCAAGATCACCGTGGTCTGGCCGCCGACGACCGCGTCGAGGCTGTCGAGCGAGCGCACGAAGCGGTACAGATCCGGGTCTTGGCCGTGGGCTGCGGCGTAGATGCGCGCGGCCTCGGCCTCGGCCTCGCCCCGGATGCGCGCCGCTTCCGCCTCACCCTCGGCCCGGATCTGGGCGGCGGCCAGGTCGGCCTCGGCCCGGATGCGCGCGGCGACCTCGTCCCCCTCGGCCTGGTGCTTGGCGGCGTACTGCTTGCGCTCGGCCTTCATCTGGCGAAAGACGACGGCCACGTTCTCTTCGGGCAGGCTGAGGCGGCTAAAGCCCATGTCGAGCACCTCGATGCCGTACTGGTCGCGGGCCATGCCGCCGACGGCCTCGCGCAGGGCGGCCTCGATGACCTCAAGCTGCAGGGTGCTCGGGTCGGTCGAGGTGAGCGCGGCGAGGTCAAAGCCGCCGAGAACGCCGATCTGGGCGTTGGTCACCAGACCATCCAGCTTCTGCTCGGCGGCCTCGACCCCGCCCACCGCTTGGTGAAAGCGCAGCGGGTCGGCGACCCGCCAGACCGCGAAGCCCACCAGGATGACGTTCTTCTTGTCGCGGGTGAGCATCTCGGTGTGGGCGGTCGAGAAGGTGCGGGCCCGCAGGTCGACCAGCACGGCCTCTTCCACGGGCCAGGGCAGCCGGGGGTGCAGGCCCGGGGCGTCGAGCACCCGGACCGGATCGCCAAAGCGCGTGATGATCGCCGCGCTCCCCTCGCGCACCGGCGCGCTGGCGGCGCGCGCGGCGAGCGCGAGCACCAGCACGAGCCCGAGGCCGCGGCGGAGCCGGTCGATCGCCCGGTCCGCGGCGGGGCTGGCCGGGCCGGTCGGACTGTCCGGGCCGGCTGGGTTTAGGGTCTCAGCCACAGCTCTCCCCCTTGCCCCTCGATGCGGTGATCGAGGATCACCAGGGGCTTGTCCTTGAGGTGACGCTCCTGCGCTTCGAGGCGCCGGCGCAGCCGGTAGAGGTCCTCGTCGCCCCGGGCGGCGGCCCGCAGCCCGAGGAAGGCAGCCGCCGCGGCCTGGGCCGCAGAGACCCGCCGCGCGGCATCGGCCTGGGCGAGGCTCGTGGCCTGCATCGCCGCCGAGCGGGCGGCGGGCACGCTCAGCGCCGCGGCGGCCTGGGCGCGCACGATGCGCGTCTGCTCGTCAATCTGCGCGCTGACCACGCTCTGGTACTCGACGGCCACGGCGACCGGCGGGTGCAGGGCCGTGAAGGTGAACTCGACGACCCGCACGCCGAGGCCGCGCTGGTCGGCGGCGCGCTGGACCCCGGCCCGCACGTCGTCGGCCAGATCGCGGACGCTGGCCGACAGCACCCCGTCGAGGGTCTGATCGACGGTGCGGCGGGTCACCGCCTCGTAGGCCAGCGCCCGCAGCGTGTCTTCGGGGTTCTGGGTCGCGTACAGCCACGCCCGCAGGTCGACGATCTGGTAGTGCAGGCGCCCGTCGAGGCTGACCAGGTCGCGCCCATCGCCCAACAGCAAGGTGAACTCGGCCTCGCCGTGCTGGCGCGCCCACAGCCGGCTCTCGGGGCCCTCGGGCTCGGCCTCGGCGGGCTCGCCTTCGATGAGGCCGTGCCCCACGCCGATCGACGCCACGCGCCGCACCGGCGCCCGCCGCGCGAGGTCGATGGGCCAGGGCGCGAGCAGGTGCAGGCCCGGCTCGAGGGGGTCGCCGGGCAGCGCGCGCCCAAAACGCTCGACGATGGCTTGCTCGTCGGGGCGCAGCATGAGCAGCCCGCTGCTCAGCCAGCCGACGAGGAGGCCGACCAAGGCGAGGGGCTGCAGCGCCCGTCGCACGACGGTGAGCGCCCAGCTGCCCCGCAGATCGAGCCCGAGCCCGCTCTGCAGCGCCCCGAAGATGGCGTCGAGGGGGTTGTTCTGAGCATAGGGCACCACGATGAGCGCGACCTGGGCCGCGGCGGCGGGCCCACCAGCCGCCGCCTTGAGCCGCCACCAGCGCCAGAGCGCGGGGCTGGTGCGCAGCGCGGCCTCAGCCGCCCCGGGCAGCACCAGCCCGAGCTGCACCAGCGACGCGAGGACCTCGACCCGCGCAAGGACGGGCCAGCGGGTGGCGGCGGCACCACAGCCGAGCCCGACCACCGCGAGCACGGCTTGCAGCGCGGCGGCCCGCGCCCAGGCCGCCGCGGCCCGCGCGCCCGGCGCGGGCACACCGCCAAAGAAGCGGACCACGCCCGCCCACGCGGCCCCGCTCATCGCCGCCCCGGCCACGAGCCCGGCCCAGGACCACGGCCCGAGGACACGCTCAGGCAGGATGAAGACGAGGCCCCAGAGCGCGCCCAGCGCCGCCGTGGCCGCGCCGAGCCAGAGCCCGAGCGCCCGGCCGTCGATGGCGGGCAGCGGGCCCCGCCGCGCCGGGGCAGCCCCCGGCCGCATCGAGAGCAGCGCGCAGGCGCTGACCAGCCCCTGCAGGCCGAGGCCCAGCAGCGGCCCCCGCCACAGCCCCCGGGCCCCGGCGAGGGCGAGGGCGGCGAGGAGCAGCCCGAGCACGCCGATCCCCCACAACAGCCGCGAAGGCGCACGCGCCCCCGCGCCGGCACCTGGCCCCAGGACGGCCGCGCCGCGCGCCCCCGCCGCGCCCCCATGCGCGGGGCCGGCGGCGTCGGGCGGTGGGGCGGCAGGGGTGGTCAACAGGGCTCCCGTGCGGGGGATCCTCCACCGGCGCGGTCCCGGTGGCAAGGGGGCACCACCTGATAGCCTGTTCACCCACACAGCGCAAGCGGGGCAGGCTCTTCGGCCCTATGTCCGCCGGACCCCCGCTCCTCCCGGTGCTGTTCAGGTGCCGCGCACGGGGCTCCGCTCAGCTTCCGTACTTCACCGAGCAGCCATAGGGCTTGGTTTGGCCCTGTTTTGGGCTGCCGCCGGCCAGCACTGCGTCCACCGCGTCGACCAAGAAGGGGATCGGCGCGGCGCCCGGCGCCTTGCCGAGCGGCGCGTCGTCCACGCCGCCCCGGTACACGAGCGCGCCCGCCGCGTCGATCACGAAGACCTCGGGGGTGACCGTGGCGCCGTAGGCCCGTCCGACGGCGCCGCTCGGGTCCATCAGCACCGGCCGGGGCAGGGCGTGGCTGCCCTGGGCCCGCCGGTTGCGGTCGGCGCCGGCCCCCTGCGCGCCGGCGGTGTTCGAGTTCACGGTCAACCACACCACACCGCGCCCCTCGAGCTGCGCGGGGAGCTTCTCGAGCGGGCCCTTCTCGTGGGCGTACTCGATGAAGGGGCAGTCGGGGTTGTACCACTCGACCACCACGACCTTTCCGCGGTGATCGCTGAGCTTCACGGCGGCGCCGTCGGCGTTGAGCAGGGCGAAGTCCGGCGCGGGCGCGCCGACCGCGGCCCGGGCGGCCGGGTCGACCAAGGGCGGCGGCGCCGGGGCGGCGGGCGTGGCGGCCTCACCGCCGCCGCATCCGACGCAGATCCACAGGGCGGCCATCCAGAGCATGTTCTTGGGCACAGGGCACCTCCGCGGGCCGGCTAGCCCAGTCGCGCGGGCGCACCGCAAGGCCCCGCGAATTCCTCCCCAAAGCGGGCGAAACCCCAGGTACTCTCCGCGCGGGCGCGCGGCGACGCTCCCTCCTCTCTGTTGGCCGGCCGCCCTCCCGGGCCGCGGCCGCCCCGGAATCCTCCCGATGAAGACCCACCGCTGCGCTCCCCTCCTGCTGTTGGCGGGCTGCGTCGATCTCTCCGGTGACGAGAAGCGCCCCAGCACCGGCGCCCTTTTGTCTGTGGACTGGTACGGTGAGACCGACGTGGTGGGGCTCCATCTCGAGATCGAGCGGGTCGGCTGCTCGGCCGCCGAGGCCTTCACCCCGGCCCGCCTCGCCCACACGGTCGACCTGCTCGACACGGGCGCGCCGGGCCCCTTCGAGGCCCGGGCGGTCCGCACCGACCCCGACAGCCGCCACATCTCGGCCGATCTGTTCGCCAGCGTCAGCCCCGGCTGCTGGGCGGTGCGGGCGATCCCGGTGCAGCAGCTCGGGGCCGACGGGTGGGTCGCGTCGGCCGACTGCAGCGTCGCCGAGGGCGAAGTCCAGGTCGAGGACGGCCGGACCGCGCCCCTGACCCTGCTCAGCCAGTGCGTCGGCGACGCCCGCGGCGCGCTGGACACGGTGGTCGCGCTCAACCACCCGCCGGCGATCACGCTGGTGTGGCCGACGACCGACGTGGATGGCGACGGCTACGTCAATGACGACGAGCCGACCGAAGCGGCCGAGTGTGTGCCGGTCGAGCTCTGCGCCCAGGTGCAGGACCCCGACGACGACCCCGTCGAGCTCGAGTGGAGGGCCCGCGGCGCAGAGGCCCACCGGGTCGACGCCGGGCCGGCGGCGGTCGTCGGCTGGACCAGCGGCGCGCGGGTCTGGGAGCAGTGCATGACCCTGGTGCCCGGCGCGGTCGGCGCGGCCGAGCTCGAGGTGACCGCCTGGGACCTCGGCCTGGACGACGGGGCACCCGTGCGGATCGAGGCGATCCTCGCCGCCGCGGGCGCCGCGGTCGAGAGCCGCGACGCGGCGACCGCCGCCCTCACGGTCGAGTACCTCGACGACCCGCTCTGCTTCGACGAGAGCGGCGCACTGGTCAGCCGTCCCGGCGCCCCGCTGGTCCGCGAGGCGGGCTGCGCCCCGACGCCCCCTGAAGAGCACTACTGCGGCGGCGGCTGCGACGATGACGTGCTCATCGATCAGCTCTGCGAGGGCGGCGCGCTGAAGGCCCACAGCCTGTACCCCTCGTGCGAGGCCGACGCCCCGCCGATCGTCGAGCGCCTGCCCGGCATGCGCCCCGCCCTGCCCGACCTCTCGGCCTATGTCGTCGATGACGAGCTGCTCGTCGTCCTCGGCAAGGCGCTGTTCTGGGACGCCCAGGTGGGCAGCGACGGGGTGGCCTGCGCGAGCTGCCACTACAGCGGCGGCGGCGACATCCGCCTGCGCAACGCGGTCAACCCGGGCCCGGACGGCGTCTTCGGCGGCAGCCCGGCGGGCCACCCGGTCTCGGGCCCCGACCAGCGCCTGACCGCCGACGCCTTCCCCTTCCACGCCCTGTCCGATCCCCTCGACCGGCGCTCGGCGATCCTCCGCACGACCGATGATCGGGCCAGCTCTGAGGGCAGCCCCGGCTCCACCTTCGTGGCCGCCGAGCCCGCGGGCGACCGCTGCACCCCGCGCACCACCGGCCCCTTCTTCTGGAGCGACCTGCGCGTGCGCCAGGTCGAGCCGCGCAACAGCCCGACCGTGATCAACGCGGTCTACAACTTCCGCAACTTCTGGGATGGGCGCGCCAACAACGTCTTCAACGGCAGCGATCCCTTCGGCCTGCGCAGCGCCGCCGCCGACCCCCGGGTGGGCGCGCTGGTGGCCGACGCGCAGGTCTGGGACACCGCCGCCGGGGGCTGGGTCTGGGCGCTCGAGCGTGAGCAGGTCCGGCTGCTCGACGCCAGCCTCGCCTCACAGGCGGTGGGCCCGCCGCTGTCGGACTTCGAGATGTCCTGCGCCGGCCGCACCTTCGCCGACATCGCCCGCCGGCTCTACGGCCTGCGCCCGCTGGCCGGGCAGCAGATCCACGCCGAGGACAGCGTGCTCAGCGCCTTCCCCGACCTTCGGCGCACCGATGGGCTCGGGCTCAACACCACCTACGCGGACCTGATCGAGGCGGTCTTCGAGGAGCGCCTCTGGCAGGGCACCGAGCGGTGGAGGGTCAGCGCCGATGGCCGCCTGACCGCGGACGCGGCCGGCTCGACCCAGATGGAGCACAACTTCGCGCTGTTCTTCGGCCTCGCGGTCCAGGCCTACGAGGCCACGCTGATCAGCGACCAGGCGCCCTTTGACCTCGGCGAGCTCGGCCCCGCCGAGGCGCGCGGCCTCGCCGTCTTCGTCGGCCAGGGCAAGTGCGTGAATTGCCACAACGGCCCGCTGTTCACCAGCGCGGCCTGGTCGCCCGACAGCGTGAGCGGCGGGTTCAAGCAGCTCGAGCGGATGATCATGGGCGACGACAACCCGGCCCTCTACGACAACGGCTTCTACAACATCGGCGTGCGCCCGACGGTGGACGATCTCGGCGTCGGCGCAGAGGACCCCTTCGGCAACCCGCTGTCCTTCGCGCGCCAGTGGCTTGAGTGGAAGAGCGGCGGCGCGCGGCCGATCGACCCCGGCGTCGAGGGCACCGACGCCTGCGCCTTTGACGTGCCCTTCAACACCCGCGGCGACTGCAGCCCCAGCCGGCGCGATCTGCCGGCGCGGGTCGCTGTCGACGGGGCCTTCAAGACCCCGACCCTGCGCAACGTCGGCCTCAACCCGCCCTACTTCCACAACGGCGGCACGGCAGACCTGCACGGCGTGGTGGACTTCTACGACCGCGGCGGCGACCGGCGGGGCGACGCCCGCAGCGGCGACACGACCGGGCTCGGCAGCGCGCGGAGCAACCTCGACCCCGACATCACCCGCCTGGGCCTCAGCGACGACCAGAAGGACGATCTGGTCGCGTTCATGCTCGCGCTCACCGACCCGCGGGTCTCCTGCCACGCCGCGCCCTTCGATCACCCTGCGCTGACGTTGACCGAGGGCTCGACCCGCGCCGACAGCAGCCCGCGGGACGGGATCGCCGACGATCGCCGCCGCACGCTGCCGGCGGTCGGCAAGACCGGGCTGACCGAGATCGGCCGGCCCTGCCAGGCCAACTCGGGCGACCTGTTCGGCGCCATGCAGGATCGCTTCGACCTGATCACCCGCTGATCGAGGGGCGGTGGCCTCGTCGAAGATGGCGTCTTCTGCGCCATCTTCGTCGCAGTATCCGCACTTGACCGCAGGATGCGCCGTCGATCCCTTCGGCCCCCCGGATCAAACCTGAAGGCAATTGCAGGCGCCTGCACTGTTTGGCCCCCGGCCGGATTCCGATGTGGGGGGGGAGCCCAGCGACGAAGACGACGCGAACAGCGGCAACGACCGCGTCGGCAGGTGATGGCCCCCCGGCCGCGCCTGGGCTCTGGAGACCACGATGACGCCCGACCTGCATCGACCAGGACCGCGAACACCTCAAGAAGAA
>JBJONS010000275.1:0-9121 GCA_046051725.1 Pseudomonadota bacterium
GTCGCGGCCGGCCTCTCGCACGACCACGCCATCGCCAGCACCCAGCACAGCGGCACCGTGCGCTACGACCCGGCCAACCCGGCCGCCTGCGCGATCAGCGTCACCGTGCCCGTCGCCGGCCTCGACCCCGATCCCGACGCGCTGCGCCAGAAGGTCGGCCTGCCCGGCGTGCTCGAGGCCAGCGCCCGCGCCGAGATCAAAGAGCACATGCTCGACGCCGAGCAGCTCAACGCGAAGGCCTTCCCCACCATCACCTTCGTCAGCACCAGCTGCGCGGCGTCCGGCGACCAGGTCAAGGTCGCGGGCACCCTGACCATCCGCGGCAAGGCCCAGCCGGTCAGCCTGAACATGAAGGTCAAGGCCGACGCCTCGAGCTTCTCGGCCAGCGGCAGCCTGCCGATCAAGGCCACCCAGTTCGGCTTCCAGCCCTTCTCGGCCCTGCTCGGCGCGCTCAAGAACAAAGACGAGATGACCCTGGTGGTGAACCTCTCCGGCAAGCCCCGCTAAAGCGCCGGGCCCTGGTGGGAGGGCGCCGCGCGCGGGGTAGAAGAGAGCCTCGCCGAGGTGCCCATGCGCGTGATGCTGATCAACCCGCCCATCGATCAGGTGCTCGAAGAGGGTCACGCCAACCCCGTGACCACCTTCCTGTTCTACAACAGCGCCCCGCTCGGGCTGCTCTACATCGCCGCGGTGCTCGAGCGGGCCGGCCACACGGTCGCCTGCGTCGACGCGGCGGCCCAGCAGCTCAACGTGGCGGGCACCGTCAAAGAGGTCGAGGCCTTCCGGCCCGATGTCATCGGCATCGGGTCGTTCACCGTGACCTTCGAGACCTGCAAGAAGCTCGGCGCCGCGCTGAAGGGCGCGCTGCCCGGCGTTCCCATCGTGCTCGGCAGCTACCACGTCACGCTGGTGCCCGAAGAGGCGATGGCCAACCCGCAATTCGACGTGGGCGTGCTCGGCGAGGGTGAGCACACGATGCTCGAGCTGGTCGAGCACTACGAGGGCAAGCGCGAGCTCAGCGACGTCGCTGGCGTCATCTTCCGCGACCCGGACGGCGGCTTCGTCTACACGCCCAAGCGGGCCAAGGTCCGCGACCTCGACGAGCTGCCCTTCCCGGCCCGCCACCTGCTGCCGGCCAACATCTACCGGCCGGTGCCGGTCGACGAGCACAGCTTCCCCAAGTTCGCGATGATCACCAGCCGGGGCTGCCCCCACGCCTGCGCCTTCTGCCAGAAGTCGCGCTCGGGCTACCGCAGCCACAGCCCCCGCTACATCGTCGACGAGATCGAGCACCTCGTGCGCGACTTTGGCGTGCGCGACATCGCTTTCGTCGACTCGCTGTTCTGCGCGAACAAGAAGCGGGTCTACGCCATCTGCGACGAGATGATCCGCCGCGGTGTGCACAAAAAGGTGAGCTGGACCTGCTCTTCGCGGGTCGAGGTGGTCGACAAGCCGCTGCTGGCCCGCATGAAAGAGGCCGGCTGCTGGCGCACCCGCTTCGGCGTCGAGTCGGGCAGCGACAAGGTGCTCGACTTCATCAGCAAGGGCATCACCAAAGAGAAGATCCGCGCGGCGATCACGGCGGCCCACGAGGTCGGCCTGCGGCCCAAGGCCTTCTTCATGGTCGGCCACATGCCCGACACCCGCGAGACCATCCTCGAGACCATCGAGTTCGCCAAGACGCTGCCCCTGCACGACGTCACCGTTCAGATCAACACCTTGCTGCCCGAGACCCCCCAGATGGAGATGTGGGAGCGCGAGGGCGAGAAGTGGGGCCGCCTCGTCAACCAGACGAACAACGAGAAGAGCTTCTGGGAGCCCACCTTCGTGCCCTGGGGCCTCGAGCCCGAAGAGCTCATCGAGCTGCACCGCCGCTTCTACCGCGAGTTCTACTTCCGGCCGGTGACCATGGCCCGGCACCTCGAGCAGGTCCAGAGCTGGCGCGACGTGGCCAAGTATGTCCAGGCCGGCAGCTTGTTCAGCTTCTTGTTCTTCAACGAGCACAAGCCGAGCTTGTGGATGCTCAAGGACGCGCTGACCAAGGCCGCGGCCGGCGACGCGGCGCTCGACCGGGCGATGGCCGCGCGCTGAGCCCGCCGACCGGCGGCGGCTTCAGGCCCCGCCGCGGCGGGTGGGCGCCGAGTCGTAGGTGAAGGTGCGGCGCAGGGTGGTCGGCTCGGGCGCGTCGAGCGGGTCGAGCCCCTCGTCAGCGCCGAGCCCGGTCTCTGAGAAGGCCGACCAGGCCTGATCCGCGCTGGGGACGGCGCTCGCGTCGATCCCGGCCACGCCCGGGTCGAGCGGAGCCGCTGCGTCGGAAGGGAGCGGAGCAGCCGCGGGAGCGGGAGCAGGAGCCGCTGCCGGAGCATCCGCAGAAGCTGGAGCCGCTGCCACCGCGGGAGCCGGAGCATCCGCAGAAGCTGGAGCCGCAGCCGAGGGAGCCGGAGCATCCGCAGGAGCTGGAGCCGCGACCTCCGCCGGAGCCGGAGCCGCCGCGGTGAGCGGACGGGCCGCGGGCGGGCCCCACGGGCGCGGGGCCGGGGGCGGCGCGCCGCCGAAGCCCCCCGCGCGGGGGCCGACCGGAGGTGCTGGGGGTCCGCCCATCCACGGGTTGCCCGCCGAGGGCCCCGGTCCTGCGGGCCGGGCCACCGGCAGCGGGGCGGCCGCGGCAGGCCAGGCCGCCGGGCGCGCCGGAAGGTCGGCGGGCGAGGCCGCCGGGAGCGCCGCCGCAGCGGGCGCCGCGGCTGCGGAGGGCGCAGACGCCGAAGACAGCGGTACCGACGCCGAAGACGGCGGCACCGACGCCGAAGACAGCGGCACCGACGGTGCCGGCGCCGGCGCAACCACCGGCGGCGCAGCCTGGTCCGGCCCCCCGCCCAGGCCCAGCGCCGACGTGCTGGGCAGCGGCTCGAGCCCCCGGGCGATCGCCGGCGCGAGGGCGGCGGCCGGGGCCCGCGGCGTGGGGGGCGGCGGCGGCGGCGGGGGCGGCGGCAGGGCGTCGAGGGCCGGCCCGTCGATCATCGAGGGGGTCGGCGCCAGCGTCGCGCCCGAGGCCAGGCCGTCGGGGGCCGGCTCACCGGCGATGACCTCAAACACGGTGTTCCCGACAAAGAGCTCGGCGCCGGCGACCAGCAGCGCCTCGGCCGGCCCGGTCGGCCGGCTGCGCCGCGACAGGGTCTGGACCGCGCCCTCGGCCCGCAGCCAGGCCGCGCAGTGCTCGGCCACGCAGCGCACGCGCCCGAGCCCGCCGCCGGACGCGCCGACCTCGATCTCGACGTGCTGCTTGGCCACCATGATCGAGTCGGTGGCGAAGCGCGCCTTGGGCACCGCCCCGCCGCGGGCCCGCACCACCGCGCCGTCGAGCGCCTCGGGCCGCCACAGGATGTTGTCGTTGTGCGGGTCGTCGGGCAGCCGCAGCCGGCAGCCGGGGTCGCGGCCGATCTGCAGCCGGTCGCCGTGCAGGGCGTGGGTGAGCGCGCCCTCGACCCGCAGCACGTAGAGGTAGGGCCAGCCCTCGGCCGCCACCCCGCGCAGGTCGCGCAGCCCGAGCCGGGCCAGGGGCAGCCGCAGCTCGTGATCGCCGTTGAGCTCGCGGCCCTGGCCGGGGCTGAGCGCCGCGCCGTCGAGCTGCAGCCCCGCCTTGTGGGCGACCAGGGCCACCCGCTGCCCGATCACCCGCAGCGTGGCCGCCGGGCTGTCGAGGAAGGTCGAGGTCCGGCCCGCGCCGTCGACATAGACCTCGTAGCCCTGCATCACGTCGGGGAAGTGCACCCGCTGCAGCAGCAGGCCGACCTCGCGCAGGCCCAGGCCCACGCCCGGCGCAGACTGGGGCGCGGCGGTGGGCAGGCTGCCCTCGGCCGCCCCGGGGCGGATGAACCGGGCCCGGGCGGTCGCCTCTTCGAGCGGCGCCTCGTCGCGCGCCCGCAGCTCGACCCGGGCGGTGGGCGCGTCGAGGGTGACCCGCGCGGCCAGCGACGGGCCCTCATCGACGGTGGGCTCGGACACCACGACCACCATGGCCGGCTTGGGCCGCGGGGGAGGTCCGAGCACCTCGAGCACCAGCCAGGCGATCACCCCACCCGTCGGCGGCTCGATGGCGAAGATGGTCGGCCCCTCACCGTCGCCGTGCCGCACCAGGCGCCAGCCGGGGCCCAGCTCGGGGCCCAGCAGGTGCACCAGGCCATCATCTTCGTCGAAACGCAGCCGATAGAGCGCAGGGGCGCCGAGCGAGGGCACCCGGGCGCTGTCGAGCCAGTGCGACCCGACCGTCAGCAGGTCTTGGTCGTCGTAGAGGCGGGCCACCTCACGGTAGCCGGTCCACTGGCCGGGCACGTTGAGGTGCACCGCGAGCAGGGCGCGGCTGCCCGCCGCCGGGCCCGCGTAGAGGTTCGGCAGCAGACCGGTCACGAATTCGCCCGGCCCGAGGCCCAGGCGCTCGCCGCCCATCGGCTCGCCGCCGTCGCAGAGCAGGCGCACCTGCAGCGGGCGCTCGGGGTGGCGGCGGCTCAGCCCGACCTGGGCGGTCCAGTCGGCGAAGCGGCGCCCCAGAAGGGCGCCCACGTCACGGCCGAAGGCCGGCCCGCGGGCGGCGGCGGCCCGCGCCCAGTCCTCGGCCGACAGCACGAGCAGCAGGTCGGACAGCCCGGCGATGCGCTCGTCGCTGGCCCCGAGCAGGTGGGCGAGCAGCCCCGGCGCGTGGGCCGAGCGCGGGTCGGTGGACCACAGCGCGTCGGGGGCGGCGACCACGTCGGCGCCGCTGCGGTGGCGCCGCAGCGAGGCCGCGAAAAAGTCCAGCGCCGGATCGGGGGAGAGCACGCGCTCGGCCCCGCCCGACGCGCCGCGCACCCCGCCGCCGCCGATCAGCCGGAAGGAGGTCTGCTCGGAGAGCGCCATTCCACCTCCACCCGCCGCGCGCGCCGCGTGGCGCCGGGCCCGTCCGCCTAACCGCATGGGGACGCTGTTGGCTGATCTGCGGCCTCGAAGCGCCCCGGAGCGAGTTCGCGGGATCGACACCTCGGTGTCACAGGGGGCGCGGCGCGATGGCACCGGTCGGCCCAACTCCGGGCGGCGCCGGGATAGACCGGCGGCACGGCCGGGGCACCCGCTCCGGCCGGGGAGCAGCTGTGAGCAGGTCCAAAACCGCGCCAGCAACGCCACAGAGGGCCAGCGGCCCGTCTCGCCCCGCGGCGGGGGGCGGCCCCCGATGAAGGCCCCCCCTGGTCCCGGCGCCCTCGGCCTCGCGGTGATCCGCCACGCGAAGTCCGCCTGGGACGATCCGACCCAGCCCGACCACGCCCGCCCGCTGGCCCCCCGCGGCCGCCGTGACGCGCCCCGCATGGGCGAGGTCCTCGGCGGGCTGGGCTGGGCGCCGACCGCGGTCCACAGCAGCGACGCGGTGCGGGGCTGGCAGACCTGGGAGGGGCTGGCCGCCGGCCTCCGTCGGCTGCCCGGTCTCCAAAACAGCCTGCCCGACGCCGTGCTCGACAACCAGCTCTTTCACGCGCGGGCCAGCGAGCTCTCCGCCGCGCTGCCCGGCTGGCTGCCTCCCCAGGGCGTGCTCTGGCTCATCGGCCACAACCCCGGCTGGGAAGAGCTGGTCGAGGCCCTCAGCGGCGAGGCGGTCGAGCTCCCCACCTGCGCCGCCGCCCTGCTGATCCCCGGCAAGCACCCGGGGCGGTGGCGGCTGCTCGACGTGCTCCGCCCCAAGCAGCTCGCGGATCGCGGCCTGCTCAGCGCCGACTGACCGCGGGCCCCGCCCGCCCCGAGGATCGCATGACCACGCCCCAGCTCCTCATCAGCCGCCCCGGCGCCGACGACCTCGGCGTGCTGCTGGTCCGCCTCAACCGCCCCGAGCGCCGCAACGCGATCACCGCCGAGATGTACGCGGGCCTCGCCGACGCCCTGACCGAGGCCGACGCCGACGACAGCGTGCGCGTCGTCGTGATCAGCGGCGAGGGCGGCCACTTCACCGCCGGCAACGATCTGGTCGACTTCCAGTCGGCGCCGCCCACCCTCGATGACGACAGCCCGGTCATCCGCTTTTTGCGGGCCCTGGCCACCTTCCGCAAGCCGCTGGTGGCGGCGGTCGAGGGCGCGGCGATCGGCGTCGGCACGACCCTGCTGCTGCACTGCGATCTGGTGGTGGTCTCGCGCTCGGCCAGCCTCAAGATGCCCTTTGTCAGCCTGGGCCTCGTGCCCGAGGCCGGCGCGAGCCTGCTGCTGCCGCGGCTGGTGGGCCACCTCAAGGCAGCCGAGCTGCTCATGCTCAGCGAGCCGGTCAAGGGCGAAGAGGCGCTGCGCCTCGGCCTCGCCAACCGCCTCGCCGAGCCGCTGTGCGCCCTGCCCGAGGCCCTGCACCTCGCCGGTCGCCTCGCCGATCAGCCGCTGGGCAGCCTCATCCTGACCAAGCAGCTGCTGCGGGCCCCGATCAAAGACGCCCTGGCCGAGACCATGATGACCGAGGGCGCGCTGTTCTTTGAGCGCCTCGGCTCGCCCGAGGCCGCCGAGGCCTTCGTGGCCTTCTTCGAGAAGCGCAAGCCCGACTTCCGGCGGGCGACCGGCTGAGGCCCGCCCCCGCGATCAGCCCCGCCCCATCGCCGCGTGCACCGCGGCGAGCAAGGCGGGGATCGTGACGTGGAGCACCATCTCGGCCGGCCCGCTGAGCATGCAGCCGGCGGCCCGGCGGTGGCCGCCCCCCGCCGGATCGAGGGCCCGGGCCAGGGCCGCGCAGTCGACCTGGCGCCGGCTGCGCAGGCTCAGCCGCAGGCGGCCTGGCTCGCGCTCGATGAACAGCACCGCCAGCTCGACGCCCTCGACGTGCAGCAGCTGATCGACCACGCCCTCGAGATCGCTGTACTCCGCGCTGGTCTCGACGAGGTCGGCGTGCTTGACCAGGCCCACCGCCAAGGCCGGCGCCGGCCGCTGCAGGCTGGCCAGGGCCCGGGCGAGGATCGCCACCCCCGCCGGCCGCCGCTCGTGCAGCACCTTGAGCGTGATCGCGTTGTGGTCGATGCCCTGCTCGACCAGCCGGGCGGCGGTCCGCAGGGTGTCGGCGCTGGTGTTGCTGTGGCGGAAGCCGCCGGTGTCGAAGATGACGCCGGTGAACAGGGCCGCCGATAGCTGCGGATCGAGCGGGATGCCCCAGGCGTCGATGATCCCGAGCACCAGCTCGGCCGTGCTCGCCGACGCGGGCGCGACCAGGGCCAGGGTGTAGCCCTCCGTCGCGGTGCTCTGGTGGTGGTCGAGCAGCACCCGCTCGGGCGCCCGGTCGAAGACCTCGCGCACCGCGGCGTGCAAGCGGCCGCGCTCGCCGTCGAGGACGATGGCCAGGTCGACGTCTTCGTGCACCGCGGGGTCGGGGACCATGCGCCCTGCGCCCGGCAAGCCGGCGTAGCGGGCGCCCGGCCGGCCCACCATGGTCACCCGCACGCCGCGCAGCTCGAGCGCGCGCCCGAGCGCGAGGCAGCTGCCGATGCTGTCGCCGTCGGGATCGGCGGGCCCGCTGAGCAGGGCGGCGCGGCCCGGGGGCAGGCGCGCGGCCAGCGCCGCCGCGAAGGCCGCCACCCCCTCGTTCCCGCGCCAGACCGCCGGCGCCCCGCTGGGGCCGGCCGGCGCTGCGCCCCGTGTCGCCTCAGCCGCCCGGATCGGGCCCTCGGCCGGTTCTCTCATGATGTGCTCGCTGCGCATTCTGCCCTCGCGCCTGCAGCTTAGGCCGCGGCCGCGCGGGAGACACCCCACGCGCGACGCTCCACCCCTGACGCCAAAAGCCCGCGCGGGGGCGCGGGCCGGGCGGACGGGCCCGGGCGGTCGTGCGACCGGCCCGGCGCGACCCTTCAGCGGCTGGCGGTGAAGCTGCCGTCGTAGGTGATGTCGAGCAGGCCGAGGGCCATGCCGCTGCCGGCGTAGGACCCGCTGATCGTGTCGCCCGACACGGTGCCCGACCAGGTGGTGGTCAGGGCGACGGTGGGGATGGTGACGCTGCCGCCGACGGTGCTGCCGTCGGACTCGATGCGGCCGTCGAAGGAGAAGGCCGGCGCCGGGTCGAGGGTGGCCATCAGGCCGCCCCACGAGCAGGTCACGTTCGACAGGATCGGGATGCTGCTCGCGGTGTTGATGTCGACCACCACGGTGCCCGAGCAGGTGTCGGCGATCGAGCCGTCGCTGCTGGTGAAGCTGCCGACGAAGCCGCCGGTGTAGACGCCATCGAGGTCGCTGCCGCCGCCGCTGCTGCCGCCGTCGGTGCCGCCATCGGCGCCGTCGCTGCTGCCGTCGCTGCCGCCATCGGTGCTGCCGTCGGCCCCATCGGCGCCGTCCGCGCCGTCGGTCGCGCCGTCACCGCTGCCGCCGTCACCCGCGCCGCCATCCTGGCCGTCGGCCCCGCCGCCGCCGTCGGCCGGCTCGAAGCTCGAGGTGTCCTCGGTGGTGGGGGAGACGATCTTGCTGCCGCAAGCGGCGAGCAGGCCGAGAGAGAGCAGCGGGAGAAGCGTGCGGGTCATCATGGCGGGCTCCGATGGGGGAAGAGGGGCGTGGCGGCGCCCGCGCGGCCCCGCCGCGCCTCGACGACCACCTCCGCCGAACGGGGCCCACCTTACTCCGCCGTCTCGCGGCCTGCTGGTCATGAGCTTGCCAGGAGCCACCTGCATGACGCCGCGGCGTCACCCGCCGCCCGCCCGCCGGGTCAGGGCGTCTGCAGGGCGCCGTCTGCGCCCGCGCTCAGGCCGCTCCCGGCGAGCACCACCGCCCCGCGGCCCGCGGCGCTGTTGCCCTGCCCGCCGACCAGCGCGACCCCGTCGGCCAGCGCGCTGTGGGCCTCGCCCACCACCAGGCCGCCGCTGCCGCCCAGCGTGTGGCCGTCGCCGACCACGAGGTTGTGCGAGCCGCCCTGGGCGCCCGCGCCGGCGTTGTAGCCGATGATGACGTTGCCGAGGCCATTGTCCGCGTCGTGGGTCTGGCCCGCCCCGCTGCGGACCCAGAGGTTCGCGCCGTCGACCACCAGGGCGTCGCCCTGCACCGAGAGCACCGCGAGCAGCAGCTCGACCCCCGCGGTGCGCGCATCGGTGGCGGTGAGCGCCGCGTCCAGGGTGGTCAGCTCGTCGTCGATCGCCACCAGCTCGCCCTCGACCGC
>JBJONS010000276.1:0-11327 GCA_046051725.1 Pseudomonadota bacterium
GCGATGGGGTCATAGGAGACCGGGCCGAGCGCGAGGTGGTGCTGGTAGCGGGAGAAGCCGAAGCCCGGGTCGAGCACCGCGGTGACCAGATCGGCGAGGTCCTCGAGGTAGAGGGTCGCGAGGTAGCGCGCGGCGTCGTCTTGGCCCTGGCTGCCGAAGGACGCGAGGGCCTGTCCTTCGCGGGCGCGGCGCACCCGCGGACCCTGGGGGAGCAGACCTCCGGCCAGGATGCGGCGGGCCAGCGTCCGGTCCCGACCGGCGAGGAAGCCGACCACCGGCCCGATCACCCGCTGGTGGCGGTCGCGGGCGGCCAGCGCGTCCCAGGCCGGCTCGGGCAGCTCGTCGTCGGCGCTGGCGGCCTCGACCGCGTCAAAGACCGCCGACAGCCCCTCGGCCGAGAACAGCTTGCGCATCAGCTGCAGGCCCAGATCGGCCTGCAGCACGGTGTAGCCGGCCTCACGCAAGGCGCGCGCGAGGTAGCTCACGCTCGGGTAGGGCGTGTTGAGCTGGGTCGCGGGGGGCAGCGCGAGGCCGACGCGCATCAGGACCTCTTCGGCGGGCGCATGGCCGACATCATCGCCTTGAGGTCGGCGCGCGGCAGGTTCGTGTAGGCCGAGAAGGGCGACGCGCCCTTGATGGCCTCTCCGCCGTCCAGCACGATGTCTTGGCCATTGAGGTAGCCGCTGCCGTCCGAGAGCAAGAAGGCGGCGAGCTCGGCGAGCTCGGCCGGGTCACCGAAGCGGCCCAGGGGCACGCGCTCCCGCGCCGCCTCCTCCACCCCGGGGATGGCGAGGCGCTCGCTGGCGCCCTTGGTGGGGAAGGAGCCCGGCGAGAGGGCGTTGAGCCGGATGCCGTAGCAGGCCCACTCGACCGCCAGGGAGCGGGTCATGGCCAGCACCGCGGCCTTGGCCATGGCGCTCGGCAGCACGAAGGCCGAGCCGCTGGTGGCGTAGGGCACGACCACGCTGAGCACCACGCCGGGGCGCCCAGCCGCGATCCAGCGGCGTCCAGCGGCCCGGGTGCAATAGAAGCTGCCATACATCACGGTCTTGACCACGGCCTCAAAACCGTTGTCGGACAGGTCTTCGGCGAAGCACAAGAAGTTGCCCGCGGCGTTGTTGACCAGCGCGTCGATGGGGCCGAGCTGCGCTTCGACCTGGGCGAAGATGGCCTCGACCGCGGCCGGATCGCGCACATCCCCGGTCACGCCCACCGCGCGGCCGCCCGCCGCCTCGATCTGCGCGCAGGTGTCCTGCAGGGGGTCGAGGCGGCGGCCGCAGACCGCCACCTTGGCGCCGAGCGCGCCGAGGCGAAGGGCGATGGCCTGGCCGAGGCCGGTGCCCCCGCCGGTGATGAGCACGACCTTGCCGGCGAACAGGTCGGGGCGGAACATGGAGGGCAGCATCGTCGGCCTCAGCGGTCTGGGGGAGGGGACGCCGGCGGGGCGGCCCCGGGGAGGGGAGGGTCAGCAGGGGAGGGGAGCGCGGTCGGCGGGGACCCCCGCGTGCCCTCAGGGGGAGCCGCAGGGCCCGAGCTCGACCGTCGGGGGCGGCGGCGCGACGCAGGAGGCGCCCGCGGCGAGCGCGGCGCGCATCATGACCTCGCGGAGCGAGCCTGCGTCGGCCACGGGGGTCGGGCGCCCGTAGGCCTCGCCCATATGGTCGCCACCTTCCGCGAGGAAGTTGGACGTCGCCACGCGATAGGTGGCCTTGGGGTCCAGCGGGCGCCCGCCCACCTCGACGCCCGGGCAGATCCGCGCGGATGCGGGGCGGGCCGGGTCGATGCGGTAGCGCGCGCCCGCGACGTGCAAGAAGCTGTGCCGGCCGGCGGCGCCCTCTTCGAGCATGGCGAGCACCTGGGCCCCGCTCAGCTCGATGAGCACCGCGGTGTTTGGGAAGGGCATGATGTCTTGCCAGTCTGCGGCGATGAGCGGGCCGGCGGGCAGGTCGGCCCGCAGCCCGCCCCCGTTCTGCACGCCGAGATCGGCGTCAGGAAAGGCGCCCTGCACCGCGGCGGCGGCCCAGGCCCCCAGCGCCGAGGGGCTGTCTTTGGTGCGCCCGAGCCCCTGCAGCGCGCAGCCCGCCGGCGCGCAGCCGCCCTCGACCGCGCCCTCGAGGCGGCGGATCAGCGTGATCGCCTCGGCGTCTGGCGTCAGGGGCGCCCCGGCGACCGGCAGGGGGCCGCGGGTCGGCGCCACCCCGCAGCGGGCCGGCGGCGCCTCGTGGGCCAAGACCTCGGGCGGGGGCAGCGCGGTCTGGGCCGGCAGCACCCCGTCGGGGCCGAGGCGCAGGCTCAGCAGGCCGAGCGCCATGCCGTGGCTGCCCGCCTCGACCAGCGCGGTCTTGCCCTGCTGGTGGGCCAGCACGGTGTGGCTGTGGCCGAGCACCATCAGGTCGGGGGCCTCGTCGCCGAGCGCGCTGAGCAGCGCGCCGACCTCGCCGGTGGGCAGGCAGGCGGCGCGGGGCAGCAGGCTGTGGGCCGCGCCCTCGAGCTTGGGGCAGTCACCCTCGATGTGGCCGACCAGCACGGTGATCTCGGCGCCGTTCGCGCGCAGCCGGCCCAGCGCGGCCCGCGAGGCCTCGGCCAGATCGGTGAAGCGCAGGCCGATCACGTTGTCGGGGCGGGTGGTCGTCGGCGTGCTGGTGGTGGTCAGGCCGTAGACCCCGAGCTTCACCAGGCTGCCGTCCTCGGCCCGCACGTCGAAGAGGACCTCGCTGAAGATGTTGTCGGGGCGCCAGGGCCGCCAGCCGCCGGCGCCGTCCTCCTCTTCGATGTTCGCCGAGAGGAAGGGGAAGGGGGCCGCCGCCGCCGCCGCCTTGAGGTGGGCCCGGCGATCTCCGCCCTTGGGGCCGCCGTAGTCGAACTCGTGGTTGCCGACAGCCGCCGCCTTGACCCCGAGCAGGCCGAGCGCCTCGACCGCGCCGAGGCCGTTGCTCAGGTTGATCGCCGCGTCGCCTTGAAAGCAGTCGCCGCCGTCGAGCAAGGTGAGGCCGGGGCGGGCCGCGGCGGCGCGATCCACCGCGCCGGCGAGCACCGCGAGGCCCCCGGCGTAGCGGGCGCCCACGCCCACGGGCGCGGTCCGGGGCTGGAGAGCGCCGTGCCAGTCGTTGATCGCGCCGAAGTGGACCACGCGGGAGCGGGCGTCGGGGCCGGGCGCGGGGGCGCGGCAGGCGACCGCCGCGGCGAGCAGGAGCAGGGCCGAGGGGCGGGCTGCGGCCATCAGGACTCCGGGCGGGCGGGCGGTGCGGTTTTTTCGGCGGGGCGGCGCGGGGCGCGTGAACACAGCCGCGGCTGGTGCACACTGGGACCATGTAGCCGCCGCGGGGCGCCGCCGGCCATCCGTGGCGCCCGGCCGCGGCCCCTCCCCGCCGCGCCCCACCCGCTGACCGCCGCCCCGCCCGGCTCCCGCCCCGAGGGTCCGCATGAACCACCAAGCCCTCTACGACCGGATCCTCCAGAAGGTCGACGGGCAGGCCTACCTCGCCTACGCCGACGCGGTCGATCCCGCCCAGCGCGAGGCCATGGCCGCCCTCGGCGCCCAGATCCAAGATCCCGCGGTGACCGCCGATCAGGTGCGGGCGAACGCCCGGGCCGCCTACCACGACGGGCGCATCGACCAGTTCAACCTGCTGAGCGTGCTGCACGTCATCGCCAGCAGCCCCAAGGTGCGGGACTACGCCGAGGCGGCCCGGCTCATCGCCGAGAAAGAGCTGCTGGCCATCCGCGAGGGCGGCCCGGCCCAGAACAGCCGCCTCGCCAGCGTCGAGCGGCACCGGGGCGCGGTCGCCTACCTGATGGGCGACCACGCCGTCGCTCTCGAGTACTTCTCGCGCGCCTTCGAGCGCCAGCGCAGCGCCGGCAACCTCGCCAACGTGCTCAACGCCCTGATCCGCCTCGGTGATCGGGACGAGGCGGTGGACCTGCTCCGGCAGGTCCGCGCGACCCTGCCCGAGCGCCTCAACGCCGACCTGACCGAGATGATCTCCGTCGACCCCGACCTCGCCCTCCTCCGCCGGGAGCTCTGAGATGTTCGCCACCCTGTTCGCCGTGCTGCTCTCCCTCCTCACGCCCCTGCGCTTCGGCCCGCCGGCGCACGCCGCGGTGGGCGCCGAAGAGCCCGCGCCGCCGCCCCCGAGCACGCCTGGCGAGGACAGCGCGGGCGCCGGCAAGGCGCAGCGCCCCCTGCGGGATGGCCTCTACGTCGGCTTCTGATCCCCATCGCGCGGGGGATCGCGCGAGACGATGTGGAGCACGTCATGCACGACGAAGCACACGGGCCAATGGCCAAGACCGGACCCGATGAGCCGGCCGGCGGCGACATCCGCGCCTCCCTCGACGCGGTCCTCGCGGATCGCTCCGGGCCCGAGGCGCGGGCGCTGTTCCTCACCCTCTCCGCCTACGTCGAGCGGCGGGCCGCCCAGCGGGTGCGGGCCCGCTACGCCGATCTGCTCGGCGCCGCTGAGGTCGAAGAGCTGGTCGGCGAGGTGATGGTCGAGCTGATCTCGGGGGCGCTCGGCAACTTCCGCGGCGAGGGGCTGCACAGCTTGTTGGCCTTCGTCCGGTGCATCACCGACCGGGTGGTCTGGCGGGCGGCCCAGCGCCGGCTGCGCGAGCGGGCGGTGCTCGATGGCCCGGCCGCCGAGGACATCGAGGCCTGGAGCGCGCGCGCGCCGGAGCCCCCGCTCGACGCCGCCCCCACCGCCGACTGCCCGATGCCCCAGGCCGACATGGACTACCTGCGGGCCATCCTCGCCGCCGGCGGCCGGGCGCGCTTCGCCACCGCGGCCGGGGTGAGCCGCGCCGCCGTGACCCAGCGGGTGCAGCGCATCAAGGCCCGGCTGGAGCGTATGAGCGGGGACGATCAGGAGCTCGCGCAGGCTTGGCTGCACCAAGAGGCCGCCCGGGCGGCGAGCGCGCGCTGAGCCGCGCCGGAGCGAGACGGACGGTCGGCGCGGGCCGCCTCAGCCCGGCGGGGGCAGGCGGGCCGCGCAGATGATGCGGCCGCCGCCCTGGCCGTCGGCCTCGACCATCAGCGCCCGTGGCGCGCCGTTCTCGACGTCGGCCACGAGCGAGAGCACACCGCCAGGCGCCGCCCGCCACACGCCCGCCGCGCCCGGCAGCGGCCAGGGCGGGGCGTCGGCGGGGAGCTCCGCACCTGCCTCCCAGCGCCGGACGGTGGGGGACCAGGCCAAGGCCAGCGCCGTTGGCAGGCCGGAGGGGGCCGGGCGCGGCCGCAGCTGCATCACGAAGCCGTCGCCGGCCTCGCCGCGGACCTCGGCCCGGAGCGCGTCGCCCGCGCGGGTGTAGCGGAGGGTCGCGGGGAAGTCGCCAGGGTCCCGCCCGAAGAGGAGCGGGGCGCCCGGGCGCTGGTCGAAGTGGGCCCAGCGGGCGCAGCCGGGCAGCGCCTCGTAGCGCAGACCGCCGGGGACCGCCTGGACCGCCAGCAGCTCGTAGCCGCTGACCTTGCCGCCGCGGACGGCAAAGCCGGCGCCGACCAGGGCGCCGTCGACCTGGACCCAGTGCTCAGCACCCCCGCGCCACCCCCAGTCCCCGGCCATCAGCGCGGCGGCCTCGGGGAGGGTGGCGGGGAGGGCCCCGGGCGCCGCCGGGGGCGCCTTGCTGCAGGCGGCGAGCAGGAGGAGGGCCGCCGCCCGCGCCTCAGCCACCCGTCGCGCCGGCCGCTTGGCCGAAGCTGTCGACCTCGGTGATCATCACCCAGGCCCGCGGGGTGATGCTGGGCTTGACGCTGAAGAAGACGTCTTGGTCCTGCGCCACGGTGAAGGTGAACTGGGCGGGGATCTCGGTCGGGCAGGCGGAGTTGGGCGTCGGCTCGGGCGGCGCGGCGGGCGTCGTGCCGTAGACCATGCCGGAGAGCACCTCGTCGGCGCCGATCCAGAGCTGGTACTCGCCGGCGGCCAGCGGCACGCGGATCCACCCGCCGCGCTGGGCGTTGAGCACAATGGTGTATGGGACGTTGATCTCAAGCATCGCTGGCGCCGTGCTCGCCGCGGCGGGGCCCGGCGTCATCTCGATGCCGCCCTCGCCGGTCTGCAGGCAGACCAGCTCGTCGACGGTGGGCGGCTCTTCGGCTGCGCTGTCGCGGGTGTCGGTGGCCTTGCTGCCGCAGGCGAGCAGCGCGACCGGAGAGAGGGCCGCCAGTCGGCGCGCCAGGGTCATGGGGGCTCCAGGGGCCGCGGCCGGGAGGGGCGGCGGGTGAGGGGGGCTGTGGCGCCCGCCGGCGATTCTGCCCGACCGGCGGCGCGCTGGCGAGGAGGGCGGACCGCTGCCGGCGTGTCAGGAGCGCGCAAAGTCCAGCCGCTGGTCGGCGCGCCGCTGCCGCTTGGGGAGGCGGGGCGGCGCGCCACGCTGCAGCCGCGGGGATGTCACATGGCGCTCAGCGAAGATGACGTCAAGAGGGTGGTCTTCATGTTGTACCGGCGGAGGGTGCGAGAGCACCGCGGGGAGCCACCCGTTCGAATTGCAAGAGGAGGGCCTTGCCAGCCGGGTGTCGGCGCACATAGGGCAGCCGGCCGCGCGCGGGCCGCCCCGCGCCCCCGGCTGGGGCTGACATGAGACTCCTCCGCGCGCTGTGTGGCGCCGTTGGCTTGGTGGTGGTGCCGTCGATCGGGCGCGCCTACGAGAGCGATCAGCTCATGGCGCGCTTGCACCCGCCGCGAGACATCAGCGAAGAGGCCGACGAGCACGCCAACCTGATGCTCGGGCGGGCGGCGCTGCGGGCCAACGCGCTGGGCGCCTGCAAGGTCGACGAGGCCCGGGCCAAAGAGCTGGTGGCGGCGCAGGTCCACCGCGAGATGGGCGGCAAGGCCTTGGTGCGCGCGCCGGGCGCACAGCCGATGATGAGCTTTGGCGCCTACGCGGCCTGGCTCGAGCGCGCGCCCTTGCCCAAGGCGTCCTGGGGCGACCGGGCCGATCTCTACGGCTCGGTGCCGCTGCGCGACAACCTGCTGCTCAAGGTGGTCGGGCCAAGCTCGACGGTGCAGCTCGCCGGCGTGCTCGTGGGCACCGACAAGATCGACCACTTCTGGGTCCAGGGCTTCGACTACTACCAGCGCAGCGGCGGCGGGCAGGACCCCGAGCGGGCGCTCGACTGGGGCACGGGCACCGAGTGGGGCGTCTGGGGCGTGCGCAGCACCGGCGTGTTCAGCTTCAGCGATCTGGCCGCCAACCACGCGGGCTACCGCTTCTACACCCACCTGCTCGGGCCCACCAGCCCGCTGCAGCGCGGCGCCAACGGCTGCGTGGGCCTTTCCCGGCCCTTTCGGTGGCAGGACTGGATCGACTGGCGCCTCGACGAGGTGCTCAACCCCTCGGTCTACGAAGAGAGCCTCGCCGAGGACATTCGGCGCGTGACCATCGCCGACGGCCAGGGACTCTGCGCCGGCGGGCGGCCGCTGCTCGGGCCCGACGAGCGGGCCCTGCTGCGCCAGGCCCTCACCGAGGTGCCCGCTTACGCCGGCGCAGCGGCGCCCCGTCGCGACCGGGCCTTGGATCTGACCGACCTCTGCCCGGCGCTGCGCGAGGTGGTCGGCGAGCTCATCCCCCGGGTCAACGGCAGCTGAAGGTTCTCCAGGACGCTGTTCTGTGGGGATGCTGGGGGCGGCCCCCGGCCGCTCAGCCGCGCAGCAGCACGTCGCAGAAGAAGCGCGCCTTGGTGACCAGCTTGCCCAGGGGCTTGCTGTGGATGTCGCGCCGCAGCAGCACCAAGGCCTTGCGTTGGACGGTCCAGCGATCCCACTTGGGCTTCTTCTCTTTCCAGGCCAGCGGGTTCGCCGCCTTCAGCGGCTCCCAGAGCGTCTCGACCGGGTAGCCCCAGGTCGCGAGGTCCTTGGGGTCGCAGCCGGCGAGCTGGCCGGCCACCGCCTGGAACTTGAGCGGGTCGGCGGCGAGCTCGGGCCCCCACTTCTCGATCGAGCTGGCCACGGGGCGGTCGTGCTGGCCCACGCCGATGGGGTCGCCCAGGCCCTCGGCCACGCCCTTGCGCTTGTAGTTCAGCGCCTCGGGCTCAAAGGGGATGTCGAGGAAGGCGCTGATCTTCTCGAGCTGGGCCTCGGCGCTGCTGGCGACGTCCTCGTAGGAGACCTGCAGCGTGCGGGCGGTCGGCTCGCGCAAGAACGCGGCCATCGCCGGCACATAGCGGCTGAGGATGGGGTTGAAGCGCAGCGCCGCCTCGTAGTCGCCGTCGAAAAAGCTCTGCGCGTAGCTGGAGAAGATGGCCGCCGGGTGGCGGGTCAGCACGATGTAGCGCGCGTTCGGGTAGACCTTGCGCAGAAAGGGCAGCACGAGGGCGTTCGCGGGGGTCTTGTCGAGGAAGTAGCGCTCACCGCCCGGCGCCTGCGCCAGCATCCGCCCGTACAGCACGTCAAAGTAGGCGCGGCAGGCGTCCCAGTAGTCTTGCTCGCCCCCGGGCAGGTCGCGCACGAAGCCCCGCACCGCTTGCTGGGCCTGGAGCTGGTCGTAGGGCGCCTTCTCGACGGTGTCGACAAAGCCGAGGTGCGCCATCGGCCCGACGAGGTGAGGCTCGGGGCGGCTCCACACCGCGCTGGTCGCGTTCAAGATCCGCATCAGCATGGTCGAGCCGGCGCGCGGCGTGCTGATGAGGAAGATGAGGCGGTCCTCAACCGGCAGGTGGGCCCAGGGGGAGGCGGCGGTCATGGCTGTGCTCCAGGGGAGGGGGCGCGTGCGGCCGCGACCGGCGGGAGGGGCCAGTCGGACCCCCAGGCGCCCGCGGCGTGCACCTCGGGCTCGAGGTCGACCCCGAAGCGCGCGAAGACCGCGTCCCGGGCGGCGCGGATGAGGGCGAGCACCTCGGCGGCGGTGGCGCCGCCTGTGTTCACGATGAAGTTGGCGTGCTTGTCGCTGATCTGGGCCCCGCCCACCCGCGTGCCCTTGAGCCCGCAGGCCTCGATTAGGCGCCCGGCGAAGTCGCCTGGCGGGTTCTTGAAGACCGAGCCACACGAGGGCTGGTCGAGCGGCTGGGTGGCGGCCCGTCGGGCGATGTGGTGGGCCACCGCGGCGCGCTCGGCCCCGTCCCCGTCGCGGTGCAGGCGCACCGTCGCGCGCGCGACGATGGCCCCAACGGGCAATTCGGCCCAGCGGTAGCGCATGCCCAGCGCGGCGGCGGGCAGCGTGCGCACCGCCCCTTCCGCGTCGACGACCTGCACGTCGATCAGCACGTCGGCGAGGGCGCCGAGCGCGGTGCCGGCGTTCATGCGGACCGCGCCGCCCATGGTGCCCGGCACGCCTGCGAGGCAGCCGAGGCCGGCCCAGCCTGCGCGCTCGAGGCGCTTGAGCAGCACGGCGTTGAGCAGGCCGGCGCCGACGCGCGCGACGCCCTCTGCCTCGTCGATCTCGGCGTCGCGGAGCTGGCCCATGAGGCGCACCACCAGGCCCGGGACGCCCGCGTCGGCGATGAGCAGGTTGCTGCCGTTGCCCAAGGGCGTGACGGCGAGGCCGTGGGCGCGGGCGATCTGCACCGCGCGCACCAGCGCGTCGATGCTGTCCACCTCGGCGTAGAGCTCAGCGGGCCCGCCGAGGCGCCAGTAGGCGCGGCTCGACAACGGCGCCCCCGTCGCGCAGGGCAGCCCGGCGGCCTCGAGCGCGGCGGCGGCGCGCGCGGCCCCCACGGTCACTCCCCCAGCATCTTGCGCAGCTCACCCTTGTCGCCCTGGATGGCCACGCGGTTGCTGTAGAAGGCCAGGCCGCGCTGCCCGCCCAGCTCTTCGCCGCCGCCGGCGCGGCCGGGGCCGCCGTGCACCTGGGTCGGCAGCACCATGCCCGGGGGGAGCACTTGGTCGGCGACCTTGTCCGAGGCGATGACCACCCGGCCGTTCCACGGCGCGGCGCCTTGGAGCATCGACCAGAGCCAGTCGCGGTCGCTGCCGTAGACCGAGCTGACGAGGCTGCCCTGGCCGCGGGCCACCAGCGCCGCCGCCTCGTCGGCCGCGCCGCTGTAGGGGATGAGCGTGGCGCAGGGGCCGAAGACCTCGTGCTGGTGCACCAAGTTGGCCTTGGCAGCGTCGGCCCGCAGCAGGGTCGGCCGCACGAAGTAGCCGACGCCGGCGTTGACCCCGGCGCCGTCGATCGGATCGGCGCCGCCGCACAGCAGCTCGGCCTCGCCGCGGAGCTGGGCGATGCCGGCCCGCACGTCGCGCAGCTGGCTGCGGGTGGCGACGGGGCCCATGCCGACCTCGGTCAAGCTGGGCAGGCCGACGGTGACCCGCCCGAGCTCCTCGACCAGGGCTTCGCTGAGCGCGTCGGCGAGGGCTTCGGGGACGAAGATCCGCCGGACCGCGGTGCACTTCTGGCCGGTCTTCTGCACGATGTCGGTGCGGAGGTTGCGGAGCGCGGTGTGCCAGACCTCGCCGCCCAGCTCGACGTCGGGGGCGATGACCGCGCTGTTGAGGGAGTCGGCCTCGATGGTCAGGCGGGTGCTGCGCTGCACGACCGCCGCCGAGCCGCGCAGGGTGGCGCCGGTGTCGGCCGAGCCAGTGAACGCGATGAGGTCTTGCGCGCCGAGGTGGTCGAGCAGGTCGCCGGCGGGACCGCAGAGCAGCTGCAGGGCGCCGGGGGGCAAGATCCGCGCGTCGTCGATGAGCTGGAACATGCGCCAAGTGGTGAGCGCGGTCGCGGTCGCCGGCTTGCAGAGCACCGGCACGCCGGCCAGCAGCGCCACGGCGATCTTCTCAAACGCGCCCCAGCCCGGGAAGTTGAAGGCGTTGATGTGCACAGCCACGCCAGGACGGGGCAAAAAGACGTGCTGACCAACGTAGCGCGCGCCGCCGCCGAGCTTCTCGGCCTCGCCGTCGAGGAGGAAGGTGCGCTCGCCGAGCGTGGCCCCGAGGCGGGCGTAGGCGGAGAGCGTGCCGGTCGCGCCGTCGATGTCGAACTTGCCGTCACCGCGCGTGGTGCCGTTGTTGTCGCACGACAGGTCGAGCAGTTCTTCGCGGGCCTCGTGCAGCGTGCGGGCCATCGCCTTGAGCAGCGCGCCGCGCTGGGCGAAGGTCAGGGCGCGCAGGGCCGGACCGCCCACCGTGCGGCCCCAGTCGAGCGCCGCGCCCAGATCGAGCCCCGCGGTGCTGCAGGTGGCCAGGGCCACCTCGGTCGCGGGGTTCACCAGGGTCTGCCCCTCGTCTTGACCGCTCCACCAGGCGCCGCGGAGGTAGGAGGTCAGGCGGATCATGGGGTGCTCCTTCTGGGGTGGGCTCGGGGCGATGGCTGCCGGTGCAGAGGTGGGCCGCGAGGCCCCTCCCGGGGGCGCGGTCTTAACCGGAGCGCGGGCTAACTGTAAGGGTGTCCGGGCGAAAAAT